>CAZZWY010000119.1:4420-9533 GCA_964657785.1 uncultured Acetobacteraceae bacterium | reverse complement strand
CAGACCGATCGCAGATCGACCGTCGGACCGATCGCCGGGGATCACCGGATCGATCGCAGACTCAGCCCGGCCCGGTGAAGCCGAGGATCCCCTCCAGCGGGATCCTCACCCAGTCCGGGCGGTTGTTGAGCTCGTAGCGCAACTCGTAGAGCGCCTTTTGCAGTTCGAAGAGCGGCAGCAGGCTCTGTTCCGGATCGAAGGTGGCGTAGAGCGCGCTGTTCGCGATCGTCGCCCCGTAGCCTTTCAAGAAGGCGGCGCGGGTCGCGGCTTCCCAGTCTGCCGCCGGCGGGCCCATGCGGGCTTGCTCGTCGGCGGTATGCGACGCGACGCGCAGCGCGCTGGCGCGCACGTAGCTGAAGGATCTCAGCATTCCCGCAACGTCGCGCATCGGTGACTGTTTGCGTCGCCGCTCGGCGATGGAGCCGGCGGGTTCCCCTTCGAAATCGACGATCACGAAATCGTTGCGGGTCAGCAGCACCTGCGCCAGGTGGTAGTCGCCGTGGACCCGCGTCTTGAGCATCGCCGGCGAGGTCGCATGGAAGCCTTCGATGCGGGACAGCAACCCCTCCTTCGCCGCGAGCACCGCACGTGCGTCGTCCAGCGTGGCACCGGTGAGGCGGCTGGTCGCGCTCTCGAGCAGATCGAGCGTGCGTCGGGCCTCTTCGAGCGCTTGCGAGCGGGCGTGCTCGATGTCGTCGGCCGTCAGCGGCTCCGGCTGGAAATCCGGGTTGTCGCTGGGCGTGGCGAGCGCCAAGTGCAGCTCGGCCGTGCGCTGCCCGAGCGTTTCGGTGAGGGCGAGATGGCCACCATGAATTTCCTGAATGTCGTTCGGGTCGACGAGCGACGCGTCGACCGCACCGGTGCTGCGTTGCTCGTCGAGGTGGCGCTGCAGGTAGGCGAGCATGTAGACCCAGCCGTCGCCCTGATTCGGAACATGGGCCTGCAGCAGGCAGAGCGTCCGGACCAGCCCGTCCGCGGCCACATACTCGACAGCGCCGGCGACCGGCGCGATGTTCGCAAAGCGGGCCGTTTCAGTCAGAAACCGACCGATCTCGAGCTCCGGATTGAGCCCGCTGCCCAGGCGCCGATAGCCCTTGAGGAAGAGACGCTCCTCGATGCCGACGATCGTGTTGCTGCTCGCCGCCTGCGGCCGGCCGATCGGCAGCTGTTCGAACCCCTCGCCGGCGATCGCGGCGAACTTGCCGGTCGGCACGAAGCGGATCGAACCCGCACCGGTCGGTATCTCGACACCCTGACCGATTGCGCGAACCACCGCCCGGCAAAAGCGTTCGTCGGCGAACGAGTCGGCCATGACGCCGATGTCGGCCTGCTGACGCACGCGGGCGATCGCCGAGGTCGACAAACTCCGGAAGCAGGCTTCCTCGCGATCCTCCCAGGCGATCGACAAGGGCACGAAATAGGTCGAAGCCGGCGGTCCTTCGAGCTCCACGAGGGGCAACAACCAGCTGTTGGCGCCGTCCTTCCAGAGCGCGTGGTCGACGATGCGGGCGCGCGTCACCGGAGTGCCCTTGTCACCGTACCAGCGCTGGGTTTCGATGTGACGCGGCAGCACCGTGGTCTCGAACTGCGCCCTGACCTTCGTCGCCATGCCGGCGCGCCAGACGACGACCTGGTCGCTGAAGAGGCTGTTCCAGCCGTCGAACAGCACCAGCACCGGCCGATCTTCGGCCGGCAGGAAGTCGCGGTGCCAGCTCGGCACGCTGACGTCGGTCGCGAGCCGCATCCAGAAGAAGCCGTGCGCCGCGATCATCATCAGGTACGGCAGGTCGCCGATCGGCGGGAACGCGGTACGACCGAGCATCTCGACGGGCACCCGCCCCTTGAACTCCGCCAGTTCGAGCTCGACCGGCTGGGCCGAACGCGAGAGGTTGGCGACGCAGAGGATCACCTCGTCGCCGAAGGATCGCAGGTAGGCGAGGATCTTCCGGTTGCCGGGATCGAGGAACCGAAGGTCGCCCCGGCCGAAGGCCTTGCTCGACTGCCGCACCGCGAGCATGCGCCGCATCCAGTTCAGCAGCGACGACGGCTCGCGCTGCTGCGCCTCGACGTTGAGCGCCTCGTAGCCGTAGACCGCGTCCATGATCGGCGGCAGGTAGAGGCGCTGCGGGTCGGCGCGCGAGAAGCCGGCATTGCGGTCGGGGCTCCACTGCATGGGCGTGCGCACGCCGTTGCGGTCGCCGACGAAGAAGTTGTCGCCCATGCCGATCTCGTCACCGTAGTAGATGATCGGCGAGCCGCGCATCGACAGCAGCAGGCTGTTCATCAGCTTGATGCTGTCGGTGTCGTTCTGCATCAGCGGCGCAAGGCGTCGCCGGATGCCGAGGTTGATGCGGGCCCGCGGGTCGGCCGCATAGGTGGAGTACATGTAGTCGCGCTCCTTGCTCGTTACCATCTCGAGGGTCAGCTCGTCGTGGTTGCGCAGGAAGATCGCCCATTGGCAGCCGGCGGGAATCTCCGGCGTCTGCTGCATGATTTCCGTCAGCGGGAACCGGTCCTCCTGGGCGATGGCCATGTACATCCGCGGCATCAGCGGAAAGTGGTAGGCCATGTGGCATTCGTCGCCGTCGCCGAAGTACTCGCGAACGTCCTCCGGCCACTGGTTGGCTTCGGCGAGCAGGAACCGATTCGAATAGCTGGCGTCGATCGCGGCACGGAGTTGCTTGATGATCGCGTGGGTCTCCGGCAGGTTTTCGTTGTTCGTGCCCTCGCGTTCGATCAGATAGGGAATCGCGTCGAGGCGAAAGCCGTCGACGCCGAGATCCAGCCAGAAGCGCATGACGCCGAAGATCGCCTCCAGGACCAGCGGATTGTCGAAGTTCAGGTCCGGCTGGTGGCCGAAGAAGCGGTGCCAGAAATAGGCTTTGGCCACCGGGTCGTAGGTCCAGTTGGACGTCTCGGTGTCGGTGAAGATGATGCGGGTGCCGCGGTATTTCTGGTCGGTGTCGCTCCAGACGTAGAAATCGCGCTCCGGTGAGCCCGCCGGCGCCCGGCGGGCTGCCTGGAACCAGGGGTGCGCATCCGAGGTGTGATTGATCACGAGCTCGGTGATGACCTTCAGGTCGCGCTTGTGCGCCTCGGCGAGCATCAGCTTGAAGTCGTCGAGGGTGCCGTACTGCGGATGGACGCCGTAGTAGTCGGAGATGTCGTAGCCGTCGTCGCGCAGCGGGGACGGATAAAACGGCATCAGCCAGACGGTGTTGACCCCGAGCTCCTTCACGTAGTCGAGGCGCGACGCCACGCCCTTGAAGTCACCCACGCCGTCGTTGTTGGAGTCGAAGAAGGCCTTGACGTTGAGTTGGTAGATCACCGCGTCCTGATACCAGAGTGCGGCATCGGTCACCGGGGTGGTGGCACCGGCTTCGGCTTCGGCGAGGTGGGGCGTATCGGTCGGCTCGGGCATCGCCGGCTCCTTGAAGTGAGTCGGAATCAGACGGCGGTGGGGCGAACGCGGAACAGATGCGCCGGCATGGCACCCGGGTCGAGCAACACGAAGTTGCCGCCGCCGCCCCAGGTGTAGGACTGCCCGGTCAGCAGATCGTCGACCTGGAACGTGCCGGCGCCGGCAAGGCCCAGCCAGGGCGCCTCGACGTGCACCCAGCCCGACTGCTGCCACTGCGGGTCGAGGTTGACGACGACGATCACGGCGTTCGTCGCGTCGGCGCTCGTGCGGACGTAGGCGATCAACCGGTCGTTGCCGGTGTCGAGGAAACGCAGCGACGCGTCGACCTGCAAGGCGGCGTTGCCGCGCCGCGCTGAATTCACCGTGGCGATGAAGTCGCGCAGGCTGTCGCTTCGTCCGAGGTCCCAATCACGGATCTGGTATTTCTCGGAGTCGAGATACTCCTCCGCGCCGGGGCTGCGCGGCTTGCGCTCCATCAGCTCGTAGGCCGGGCCGTAGATGCCGTAATTGCCGCAGAGCGTCGCCGCGAGCAGCAGGCGCGTCATGAAGACGGACCGCGGCGCATCGTGCAGGTACTCGCTCAGGATATCGGGGGTGTTCGGCCAGACGTTCGGGCGAAAGTAGTCGCTGCCGGGCGCCTCGTTCAGCTCGGTGAAGTACTCGACGAGTTCGGCCCGGCTGTTGCGCCAGGTGAAGTAGGTGTAGGACTGCGAGAACCCGAGCTTGGCCAGCCGGTGCATCACCTTCGGCCGAGTGAAGGCCTCGGCGAGAAAGAGCACGCCGGGGTGCTGGCGCTTGATGTCGCCGATCACCCATTCCCAGAAGGCGAAGGCCTTGGTGTGCGGGTTGTCGACGCGAAAAATTTGCACGCCTTCACCGATCCAGTGCTCGAACACCTCTCGGAGAGCCGTCCAGAGGCCCTGCCACTCTTCGGTTTCGAAGTCGAAGGGGTAGATATCCTGGTACTTCTTCGGTGGGTTCTCGGCGTACTGCACGCTGCCGTCCGGACGCTTGCGGAACCACTGCGGGTGTTGTGCCACCCAGGGATGATCCGGGGCGCATTGGAACGCGATGTCGAGCGCGAGCTCGATCCCGAGCTTGCCCGCCTCCGCGACGAGGCTGCGGAAGTCGTCGGGCGTGCCGAGCGCGGGCAGGATGGCGGTGTGGCCGCCCTCCTTCGAGCCGATCGCCCACGGGCTGCCGACGTCGCCCGCTTCGGCGACCAGCGCGTTGTTCTTGCCCTTGCGCTTCTCGAAACCGATCGGATGGATGGGCGGCATGTACAGCACGTCGAAGCCGAGTTCCGCGATGTAGGGCAGGCGCGCCTGCACGTCCTTGAACGTGCCGTGCCGGCCTTCGACGGGCCCCGCCGAGCGCGGAAAGAGTTCGTACCAGGTACTGAACGCGGCACGCTCCCGGTCGATCGTGAGTGGTAGTTCGCGCTCGGAACGGGTTTCGAGCCGCCGGTCCGGATAGCGGTCGGCGATCTCGGCGACGCCGAGGTCGAGGGCGCGCGCCTTCAAGGCATCGATGTCGGTGCCCGATTTGCCCGCGCCCTTGCGCAGTTCCCGCGCCCACTCGGACAGCGTCTTGCGGTCCGGGCCCTTGGCGCGGTTCGCGGCAGCGTTGCCGAGCTCGGCACCGACGAGCGCGGCGACCCGGATGTCCGCAGCATCGACGCGGCGCTGCAGC
>CAZZWY010000119.1:0-4410 GCA_964657785.1 uncultured Acetobacteraceae bacterium | reverse complement strand
CGATCCGCACCTATGCACCGGGCGACGCGGAGAGCAAGTTGAGCTGCGGAAACGCACTGTCACTGAATCTCGGGCCGTGGGCGGGCCCCTCCGACGGCGACTACCTGACGCCGGCCTTCCTCCACTGCACCGACGAGCGCGGCGACCCGGATGTCCGCAGCATCGACGCGGCGCTGCAGCTCGGTTCGCCAGGACCGGAAATGATCCACCCAGGCGACTGCCCAATAGCGATAGGCACCCGGTTCCGGCAAGGCGACCTCGGCCCGCCACACGTCGTTGCCGACCGCCTTCATTTCGACCGAATCGGCCTGGGCAACGTTCTCGCTGCGCCAAAAGAAGAGCACGCGGATCACGTCGTGGCCGTCCGTGAACGCGTGCACGTCGACCTCGAAGGGCCGACCGGCGATGCGCTTGACGGCGAATCGCCCGCCATCGACCACGGGGAGCACCGCATCGACGACGGCCCGAGGGCGACCGTCGGCAGGCAAGGAAATGGAAGGACGAACAGGAGCGGAAACCGACTTGGCGCGAATCATGGAGGAGGCAGGAGGACGACGATGACAGGCCATTGTGCAGGCCGGGCGAACAATCGGCGGCGAGGGGTGCCAAGCGGCAGCAGATAAAAGCGGCGCCCGATGCCGTCGGAGTGAGTTCGACCCACCTTTAGCAAACGCTGTTCCCGTCCTCGGTTTAGTCTGCTTCCTTCGGGCACCGCTCTTGCCCATCGATGCGGATTCTTCCCATGACGAACGGCCCCTCCATTTCTTCCGCTCACGAACGCGCCGGCGCCACCGCCGCCGAATCCCACGACGACGTGGCCGATCTGGCACGCGAAGCAGGGATTGCGCTGGCCTGGTCGAACCAGGCCGGGCAGGCGCAAACCCTGTCGCGCCCGACGATCATGCGGGTGCTCGAGGCCCTCGGCCATGGCTGTGACACCCCCCAGGCGGTCGCTGCGAGCCGCGCCGTGTTGCGGACCTCGCGGCGTGCGCCCGCCATGGTCACCGCCCGCGTCGGCGAGCCGATCAGCTGGCCGATGCCCGCGGGTGACCCGATGCGGGAGGTGCGCGCCCGCCTCGTGCTCGAATCCGGCGGACAGCACGATCTGCTGCCCGCGCTGACCGTCGCCGACCGTCCCGGCGCTGATCCGACGCTCTCCTTCGCAGGCATCGGCGAGCCCGGCTACCACCGCCTGGAGATCAGCGTCGGCGACGAGCGGCACAGCGTCGGCGTCGCGATCGCACCGCCGCGCGCCTTCGATGCCGGCTTGGGCAAGGCTTGGGGGATGGCCGTCCAGCTGCATTCGCTGCGGCCCGAGACCACGCGGCGCACGCCCGATCCCGGCCTGGGCGACTTCGGCGCGCTGGCTGCGCTGGCGCAACGGGCCGGTGCTGCCGGTGCCCAGGTGGTCGCCATCAGCCCGAACCACGCCGGCTTCTCTGCCGATGCGTCGCATTTCAGTCCCTACTCGCCGTCGAGCCGCCTCTTTCACAACGTCCTCTTCATCGACCCCGAGAGCGTCTATGGGCCCGAGGCCGCGGCGGCGGCAGCGCGCGTTGCCGAGCTCGATGTGCCCGCGGCATCACCGGAGATCGAGTGGTCGCGTGCGGGTAAGAGCAAGCTGCGCTGGCTGCGGGCACTGTTCGACGCCCGGCCGGTCGCCGAGGTGGCGTTGTCGGAAGATTTGCGTCTGCATGCGACCTTCGAGACTTTGCATGCGCATTTTCATGCGCGGGGGCTTCCCGCCTGGACCAGCTGGCCGGAAGCTTTCCAGGATCCGGCGAGCCCGGACGTCGTCGCCTTCGCCAGCGCCAACGCCGGCGAGGTCCGTTTCCACGCCTGGCTCCAGCGAACCGCCGAAGCGGGCCTGGCGCAGGCGCAACGTGCGGCCCTTGCCAGCGGCATGCGGGTCGGCTTGTTGAGCGATCTGGCGATCGGCATGAGCGGCTTCGGCAGTCATGCGTGGGCATCGCGGGAGGACCTGCTCGTCGGTCTCGAGATCGGCGCCCCGCCGGACATGCTCAATCCGAACGGTCAGAGCTGGGGGCTCACGGCGTTTTCTCCGCAGGCGCTGGTGGCACGGCGATTCCAGCCCTTCATCGCGACCTTGCGAGCCGCGATGCGGCACGCCGGCGGGGTGCGGATCGATCATGTCCTGGGGCTGAACCGCCTCTGGCTCACGCCGACCGGCTTGCCGGCGACCGAAGGCGCCTTTGTCCAGTACCCGCTGCGCGACTTGATCAACCTGCTGATCCTGGAGTCCCACCGCCAGCGTGCGATCGTGATCGGCGAAGACCTGGGCACCGTGCCCGAAGGCTTCCGCGAGGTGCTCGCCGATGCCGGCATCCTCGGCATGCAGGTGCTGTGGCTCGAACGGAACGCCGACGGCGTCGGCTTCACGCCGCCGCCCACCTGGTCGCCCGCCGCGGTCGCGATGACGACGACCCACGATCTGCCGACCGTCGCCGGCTGGTGGCAAGGCCGTGACCTGGCCTGGCGCGCGCGGCTCGGCCGTGAAGCCGATCCGCCGGCGGCGAGCGCGTGGCGCGATCAGGAACGCGCGGCGCTGGCGCTGCTGGTGCCCGACATCGATCCGGACGCTGACGGCGTCGACCTCGCCCTGGCCGCAGTGGCGCAGTCGCCGGCGTCGCTGATGCTGGTTCCGATCGAGGATTTGCTCGGTATCGTCGAGCAACCGAACCTGCCGGGCACGATCGACGAACATCCGAACTGGCGCCAGCGCCTGCCGGGCCCAGCAGATCGCTTGTTCGACGATCCGACGGTGGCCGCCCGGCTGGAGCGCCTGACCCGCCTGCGCGGCGGCTGACGAACGACCGGCCGGCGGTCAGCGGCGCTGCCCAAGACGGTCGATCAGCTGCCGCCGGATTCTTCGACCCGATCGGCGTTGGTCGTGCTGTGGGTGCCCTTCAGGTGCATTTCGATGTCGGCGGCCAGGGTGCCCACCGCGGCGGCCGCCTCCTTCAATTGCTCGGGGCTGGCGTCGAGCTTCTTCGCCCACTCGGCGAGGCTGTCGGCGTTGTCGATATCGATGTGATCCGGCAGGCCGGTCGTGGGGCGCGGTGGGGACATCGGGTCTCCTTGTGAGTTGGCGGATACGACCGGGTTACGGGCAACGCGCATGCCCGTCCGGGCGACGCCGCCTTCGCTGCGCAGGGGTCGCTCGACCCTGCGCCTCGCGCCTCAAGGCGCCGGTCGGCCGGCCAGCTCCGCGGCCACCCGGTCCGACAGCTGAGCGAGCAAGTCGCTCCAGGCCCGCGCCGTGGCTTCGGCGCCCTCTTCGGCCGGCACCTCCAGCCGGAGCTGCGCGCCCCTGGGCGCGCCATTGCCTGACCGAACCGCGGAAGCCGCCGATGCCGTGGGAGCGACGCGCGACCGCAAACTCCAGCTGAGCAGCATCCTGCCCCTGCCGTCGGCGACGCTGAACGACAGGATGTCGACGTCGAGCACGCTCTCGGCCGTGGGCCAGGATGCACCGGGGAAGACGACCTTGCCGTCGGGCAATCGACTGGCGAGGTTTTCGGTGAGCGTCTGCCGGGCGAGCCGCCCGAGGGGCGCCGCCCAGTGGTCGAACTCACGGATCTCGAAGCGTCCGGCAGCCGTCGCGCGCACCATCTCCGTCCGGGCGACGTCGGGGGGTAGCTGCACCGAGCCGACCTCGACGACCGGCCCGGCGTAGGCCGCGCGATTCGCTGAGTCGGCGGCCGCAGCCACCGGCGCCAAGGCGTAGTAGCGGATGGGCGGACTGGACGAGCAGGCGCACAACGCCCCCGCCACGCCGAGCAGCGCCGCTGCGAGGCGGCAAGCCGTCCGGTCGAAGACTGCGGTGGGCATCATTTCTTGTCCTTTCGAGAATCGTTGCCCCGGTCGTCCCCGCCCCGCCCGCGCAGCAGGGATTCGGGGTGGCGGTCGAGATAATCGGCCAGCAACCGGATCGACCGTGACGCCTCGGTCAACTCCTGCAAGGCGCCCGGCAGGTTGGCGTCGGCGGCAGCGCCGGTCGCGCCGCTTCCGGACAGCACGCCCCGCGCGGCGGCCACCGTCTCGGTGGCTTCTTCCGCGGCGCGGTCGAGCTTCTCGATCAGCGGGCCGACTTGCGGTCGGACGTCCTTGACCATCTGCTCGACTTCGGCGAGCGTCGAATCGAGTCGCTGCAGGCTCTGCGCGAGTTGCGGCGACGACACGAGCTGACTCAACCGGGCGGTGATGGTCCCGAGGTTGCGGCCGATGACGTCGAACGGAACGGCGTTGATCTTGGCGAGAAGACTGTGTGGTACAGCAAGAATGTCATTGTTGACCAGGCTGATGCCGCATCGTTTGAGCAGGATGAAGAGATTACCCTCATGAATTGGGGCAATGCATATGTCCGCAAGATCAGCTGGTCAATTAACC
>CAZZWY010000118.1:0-9539 GCA_964657785.1 uncultured Acetobacteraceae bacterium | reverse complement strand
CTTGGCGACAGGGGACATGCCGATTTCTAGGGATCATCAAGATGCCGTCGTCTCCACGCGGTACCTGTCAAAGAGCCCTCCGCAACGGGCTGCGAGCCGGGTGACGCCTGATCGAGGTCCCTGCACAAGGCCTCGTCGAGGTCGTTTGCCGAGCCGAACGCATCAACCGAACCGCCCCTGCAAATACCACCCTTTCGCCGGCGCCGAGAACAGCACGCGGGACCGGTAGATCCAGACGAGCGCGCCGCGGGCGTCCTGGGCGATGTAGTAGTCGCGCTCGGCGAGGTCGCCGTCCCACCAGCCGGATTCGATCCGTTCCGGGCCGCTCAGCAGCCGCAGCGGCCGGCCCGCCAGGCAGGGGCCCGCGGCTTCCTCCTGCAGCGGCTCCGGCTCCGTCAGCAGCCACACCGGACGGATCGAAGCGCCTGGCTTCGCGATGCGGCCGCTCGGCTCGACCCCGGCGGGGGATGGCGGCGGTGTCCCGGCCGCGCCGTGCAGACGCGTCGTTCGCACCGGCCCGGCGGCAGAGGCCACCGCCGCACCAGCGTGCAGGACTTCGGTGGCGCGTTCGGGGCGATGGTCGTCCACCGCGCGAAGGCGCTGCACCTGGGCCGGCCCGAGGCGGGCTTGCAGGCGCTCGATCAGCCGGGTCAGGCCTTCGCGTTCGCCGCGCGGGGTCGGGAAGAGTTCGGTGTTGGGCGGTGCCAGGCGAGCGATGTCGGCGCACTGCAGGCGCAATTCGAGCGTCGGGGCGGCGAGTTCGAGCTGCGCCAGGCGTTCGCGCAGCAGGCCGAGGAGGTGGACAGCGTCTCGCGACGGCTGGGCCAGCGCAATCTCGAGCGACGTCGCCGGAGGGGTCTGGGCGGCGCGCCAGCGGGGCTCGTGCGCCATTACCAGCGTGAAGCGCCGCGCCTGGGCATGCTGCGCGGCGAGCCAGGCCACCAGACGCGGCAGCAGCAGGCCGGCGCCGTGCAGCACCTGCTCGGTGGTGTCGGCCCGGGCGAAGAGCTCGAGGCGGCTCTCGAACGTCGGCGGCAGGGCGATAGCTTCGCGCGGGTCGGGCCGATGGCCGAACGCGCGGTCGAATTCGTCGAGTACCGCCTCGCCGAAACGGCGCGCCAGGCCGGATCGCGGCAGGGCGCGCAGGTCGGCGAGGGTGTGCAAGCCCATGCCCTGGAGGGCTTCCCAGTGGGTGCGGCCGGGCCCGAGCAGCCAGACCGGCGCCGCATCGAGGGCGACGCCGAGGCTGACGAGGCCGTCGCAGTGGCAATCGGGGTGGATGCGCGCGAGCAGCGTCGCGCCGAGCGCGGTCGGCGCGCTGACGAGGTGGAGGCGGTGCCCGAGCGGCGCGAGCCCGGCCCGCAGGCGCGACTTCAACGCCGGCAGGCCGCCGAAATAGCGCAGGCTCGGCTGCACTTCGAGCAGCACCGTGTCGGCCGACACCGCCTCGGCCGCACTGCACGCCGGCGGGATCGAGACGTTCGGCGTGTAGCCGAGCGCGACATGCGCCACCGCCTGCAGGGCCTCGGCGTCGCGTGCCGGCTCGGCCTGACCCAGCCGGAGCTGCGGCGCGAGCGCCAGCGCGCTGCTGCGGGTGATGCCCGCCTCGACCCCCAGGGCGCGCGCCGCCGGGTTGACGGCGACGAGACGCTGGGCCGCGCGCTGGGTCCCCACCAGCGCGAGCGGCTGCATCGACGCTTTGTCGGCCAACGCGAGCGGCTGCATCGACGTCTCGCCCGCCAGCGTGGCAGCGAAGGTTTCGAGCGAGAGCAGGGGAAGATGCAGGGCGATCCACAGCACGGGCAGTCCTCGGTGTCGTTCATCCGCCTCGCGCGGCGGACGTCATGGCCGGGCGCGCTGCGGCCTCCCCGGCCGCCGCCGCGGCGGAGGAACGCAGGCGCGCCCCGGGTGCGCCGGCCCGGCGAAGCTCCGGCAGGTGCGGCGGCATCGCGGCACGCACCTGCGCCCTTGACGACAGCACCCCCGGCAGCGCGAGCCGCAGCGGCCGCTCCAGCGGCGGCCCGCGGCGTTTCGACACGCGCACCTCGAGCACGTCGGCCCCGCCGGCTTGCAGGGCGAGCCGCAGCGGCGCCGCGGTGGGGCGCTGCTCGGCGCTCGTCTCCCGCATCACGAAGGCCGGCCCGTCGTGGGCATGCGCCGCGAGCTGCAGACGACGCAGCCGTTCGGCCCGCAGGCGCGGCGGCAGCCAACCCACCAGCGCGCCGACATGACCGCTCTTGAGCGCCTGCTCCATCGCCCAGAGGCTGTCGGTGCCGGGGATCACGCGCGCACGGGTCGTGACGATGAGCAGCGCTTCGAGGTCGATGCCGAGCCCGGTGAGTGCCGCGGCCGACAGGCCCGACGGCGGGTCGAACAGCATCACCAGCCGGCCCTCGCGCTGGACCCGGGCCAGGCAAGGGCTCAGCAGCCGAATCTCGCCGACACCGGGATGCGGCAGCAGCAGCTCGCTCAGCGCCCGCCGCGGCCAGCCACCGCCCGGCAATTGCGCATCGAGCGCGGCAAAGCCGCTGGGCAGCGCCGAATCGGCATCGCGGCCGAGCTGATGCCCAAGCCAGAGGGTGGGATGAAGCGCCTCGGGATGGCTCAGCACGGCGCGCCGAGCCGCTTCGCGAGAGTCCCCCTCCGGCTCAAAGCGAGGTGCCAGATCCGGTGCCGATCTTGTCACTGAGCCCGCCACCGAGCCGACCACCGAGCCCAACTCGAAAAGACCGGGCGACGATGACGGTCGGCCGAGGTGCAGAGGCGGGGCATCCATGCAAATACTGTATGTCCATCCAGTCTTTTGCGCAACCGCAGGCCGCCTTCCAACTTCAGCGCCGTTTTTTTTGGCAGTACCACTCGCATGCAGCCCGCCCCGCGCACCCTCCCCATCCAGCAGGGTTTGACTCGCCGCCAGGGAGTGCGCGGCCACGTCACAATCCATCCCGAACGACCGCACGGAGGCGCTGCGCCGCCTGCCTCACGGCGAATCAAGGGAGTCGAGAAAATGAACGGTTCGATGATGCAGCAGCCGCTGCTGATCTCTTCGCTGCTGGTGCATGCGGAAAAGCACCACGGCGACCAGGAAGTGGTGTCGCGGCGGGTCGAAGGCGACATCCACCGTACCACCTACCGCGAGCTCGCCGCGCGCTCGCGCCGCATGGCCAATGCGATCGCGGCGCTCGGCGTGCAGGCGGGCCAGCGTGTCGCGACGCTCGCCTGGAACGGCTACCGGCACCTCGAGCTCTACTACGCCGTCTCCGGCTCCGGGGCGGTGCTGCACACGCTCAACCCGCGGCTGCACCCCGACCACGTCGTCTACATCGCCGACCACGCCGAAGACGAGGTGCTGTTCTTCGACATGACCTTCCTGCCACTGGTCGAGGCGATCGCCGGGCGCGTCAAGACGGTCAAGACCTTCGTCGCGATGACCGACCGGGCGCACATGCCGGCGGACACGAAAATCCCGAACCTGCGCTGCTTCGAGGACCTGATCGAGGCTCACGACGACCGCTTCGAGTGGCCCGTCTTCGACGAGAACGTCGCGTCGTCGCTCTGCTACACCTCCGGCACCACCGGCAATCCGAAGGGCGTGCTCTACAGTCACCGCTCGACGCTGCTCCACACCTTCGCGATCTCGCTGCCCGATTCGCTCTCGTGCTCGGCGCGCGACACCATCCTGCCGGTCGTGCCGATGTTCCACGTCAACGCCTGGGGCCTGCCCTACGCGGCCTGCATGACCGGCGCGAAGCTCGTCTTTCCCGGCTCTGGCCTCGACGGCAAGTCCCTCTACGACCTCTTCGAAAGCGAGGGCGTGACGCTGTCGGCCGGCGTGCCCACGGTCTGGCAGGGGCTGCTTGCCTATGTCGAATCGCAAGGCCTGCGGTTTTCGACGATGCGCCGCACCGTGGTCGGCGGCTCGGCCTGCCCGCCGGCGATGATGAAAACCTTCGAGGAACAATACGACGTGAAGGTGCTGCACGCCTGGGGCATGACCGAGATGTCGCCCGTCGGCACCGTCGGCACCGTCAAGCACAAGCACCTCGGCCTCGACCATGCGCAGCGCATGGCGGTGCAGAGCACGCAGGGCCGCGTCGTCTACGGCGTGGACATGAAAATCGTCGGCGAACACGGCGAAGACCTGCCGTGGGACGGCAAGACCTCGGGCGAGCTGATGGTGCGCGGAGCGTGGATCATCGAGAACTATTTCAAGGGCGAGCGCAGCCCGCTGGTCGCCGACGCGCAGGGCCGCGGCTGGTTCCCGACCGGCGACGTGGCGACGATCGACGCCGACGGCTACATGCACATCACCGACCGCAGCAAGGACGTGATCAAGTCGGGCGGCGAATGGATCGGCTCGATCGATCTCGAGAACATCGCGATGGCGCACCCGCAGGTCGCGATGGCTGCGTGCATCGCCGCCACCCACGCGAAGTGGGACGAGCGGCCGCTGCTGATCGTCGTCAGGAAGCCCGGCGCGGAATTGACCCGGGAGCAGATGCTCGGCTTCTTCGAAGGCCGGATCGCGAAGTGGTGGACGCCGGACGATGTCGTCTTCGTCGACGCCATCCCGCTCGGCGCGACCGGCAAGATGTTGAAGAACCGGCTGCGCGAGCAGTACGGCAGCCATCTGGTCACGCCGCGCTGAGAGCGCCTCCCGATTGTCACCGGGCGCCGTCTCGGCCGGCCTCGCCTTCGTCTGGTGGGGCCTCTTCCCGCTCTATTTCCGCATCGTCACCGGCGTGCCGCCGGCGGAGGTGCTGGCGCACCGCATCGTCTGGTGCCTGCTGTTCCTGCTCGGCGTGCTGGCCTGGCGGCGGCAATGGGCGTGGCTGCCGCGGGTGTTTCGCGAACCGAAGACGCTCGCGGTGTTCGTCGGGAGTGCCCTCCTGATCGGGGTCAACTGGCTGGCCTATATCTGGTCGGTCAAGCACCACCACGTCGTCGACGCGAGTCTCGGCTACTTCATCACGCCGCTGGTCAACGTGCTGCTCGGCACGACCCTGCTCGGTGAACGGCTGCGCGGCGCGCAGTGGGCGTCCCTCGGGGTCGCGGGCGTGGGTGTCGCCTGCCTCACGTGGCAGCTCGGCCACCCGCCGTGGCTCGCGCTCGGCCTGGCGACGAGCTTCGGCGCCTACGGGCTGCTGAGGAAGGTCGCGCCGCTCGGGGCGCTCGAGGGGCTGGCGCTCGAGACCCTGCTGCTCACGCCGCTCGCGGCGGCGGGGCTCGCGATCTGGCGGTGCAGGGCACCGGCAGTTTCCCGTCGGCAGATGCGGCCACCAACCTCTGGCTCGTCGCCTTCGGCCCGATCACCGCGGTGCCGCTGCTGCTCTTCGCGTCGGCCGCCCGCAGCCTCTCGATGACGACCCTCGGGCTGATGCAGTACATCGGGCCGACGATCCAGCTGCTGGTCGGCCTGTTCGCGTTCGGCGAGCCGTTCCCGGCCGCGCAGGCGCTCGGCTTCGGCTTCATCTGGGTCGCGCTGGTCATCTACAGCGCCGAGAGCTGGCGCCATGCCGGGCAGGCCCGGCAGGCGCTCGTGACGTAACCGCGGCCTGGGTCAGCCGCGTTTCGCGCTCAGCCCGCCACCGTCTCGGGCACCGGCGCGGTCGAACGGATCAGGTGATCGAAGGCGCCGAGTGCCGCCTTCGCGCCGTCGCCGGTCGCGATGATGATCTGCTTGAACGGCACGGTCGTCACGTCGCCGGCCGCGAAGACGCCGGGAATCGAGGTCTGGCCGCGGCTGTCGACGATGATCTCGCCGTGGCGCGTCAGCTCGAGCGTGCCCTTGAGCCACTCGGAGTTCGGCACCAGGCCGATCTGCACGAAGACACCTTCGAGCGCGACACGCCTGGCTTCGCCGCTCGCCCGGTCGATGTAGTTCAGGCCGTCGACCTTGCCGCCGGTCCCCGTGATCTCGGTCGTCTGGGCCAGGGTGTGGATCTCGACGTTCTTCAGGCTCTGGAGCTTGGAGACGAGCACCGCGTCGGCACGCAGCGCGTCGCCGAACTCGAGCAAGGTCACGTGGCCGACGATGCCGGCGAGATCGATCGCCGCCTCGACACCCGAGTTGCCGCCACCGATCACCGCCACGCGTTTGCCCTTGAAGAGCGGGCCGTCGCAGTGCGGGCAGTAGGCGACGCCCTTGTTGCGGTACTCCTGTTCGCCGGGCACATTGACTTCGCGCCAACGTGCGCCCGTCGAGAGGATCACGGTCCGGCTGTTGAGCGTCGCGCCGTTCGCGAGCTCGATGCCGACCAGGCCGTTGTTCTGCTCCGGCGGAATCAGCTTCTGCGCGCGTTGCAGGTTGAGGATGTCGACGTCGTAGTGCTTCGCGTGCTGCTCGAGCGCGGCGGCGAACTTCGGGCCGTCGGTCTCGAGCACCGAGATGAAGTTCTCGATCGACATCGTGTCCATCGTCTGCCCGCCCATGCGCTCGGCCAGCATGCCGGTGCGAATGCCCTTGCGCGCCGCGTACACGGCAGCCGCCGCACCCGCCGGGCCGCCGCCGACGATCAGCACGTCGTAGGCTTCCTTCTTGCCGAGCTTGGCGGCGTCGCGCGCCTCGGCGCCGGTGTCGAGCTTCTTGACGATTTCCTCGACGTCCATCCGGCCCTGGCCGAAGTGGGCGCCATTGAGGAACACCATCGGTACCGCGAGCACCTGGCGATCGGCGACTTCCTGCTGAAACAGGCCGCCATCGATCACGACCGATTCGATGCGCGGGTTCAGCACCGCCATCAGGTTCAACGCCTGGACCACGTCCGGGCAGTTGTGACAGGTGAGCGACATGTAGGTCTCGAAGCGGAAGTCGCCGTCGAGGTCCTTGATCTGCTCGATCAGCTCGGCTTCGATCTTCGGCGGATGGCCGCCGACCTGCAGCAGCGCCAGCACGAGCGAGGTGAACTCATGCCCCATCGGCACCGCAGCGAAGCGGATGCGCGGCGCCTCGCCGACGCGGTTCAACGCGAACGAGGGCTTCCTCGAATCGGTGCCGTCGGTCTTCAAGGTGACCTTGTCGGAGAGCGAGGCAATGTCCTGCAACAGGCCGTGCATCTCCTTGGCCGCGGCGCTGTCGTCCAGCGACGCGGTGATCTCGAAAGGCAGCTTCACGCGTTCGAGGTAGGCCCCCAGCTGCGCTTTCAGGTTTGCGTCCAACATCGTGAAGCTCCTTGTTTCTGACGGATTGAATGACTTAGATCTTGCCGACCAGGTCGAGCGACGGCGTCAGCGTGGCGGCGCCTTCGTTCCACTTCGCCGGGCAGACCTCGCCCGGGTGGGCGGCGGTGTACTGAGCCGCCTTGAGCTTGCGCAGCGTCTCCTTGACGTCGCGAGCGATCTCGTTCGAATGCACCTCGGCGGTCTTGACGACGCCGTCCGGGTTGATGACGAAGGTGCCGCGCAGCGCCCGGCCTTCTTCGGGGATGTAGACGTCGAACGCCTTCGCGAGGAAGTGGGTCGAGTCGCCGATCAGCGGGAACTTCGCCTTGCCGACGGCGGGCGAGGTCTCGTGCCAGACCTTGTGCGCGAAGTGCGAGTCGGTCGTGACGATGTAGACCTCGGCGCCGAGCTTTTCGAACTCGCTGTAGTTGTCGGCCGCGTCTTCGACCTCGGTCGGGCAGTTGAACGTGAACGCAGCCGGCATGAAGATGAAGACCGACCACTTGCCCTTCAGGCTCTGGTCGGTGACTTCGACGAACTTGCCGCTCTTGAAGGCCTGGACCTTGAACGGCGGGACGGCGGTGTTGATGACGGACATGGCGAACTCCTCAGAGGATGGAAGGCAGACGATAAAACCAGAACGGACGAATGTTAAGCTATCGAAGATGATTTATTGATTGTTTTTTCCTAATCACTGAATAGGATGAGGCTGGGTCGGCGCTTCGACTCTCATCGCGGCGAAGAAGCGGTCGATCAGGTCCCGTGGACCGCGTCACCGCACGTCACGTCGACCTTTGCTAGACTCGGAACCGTCGTGGGGGGGTAGCTCAGCTGGGAGAGCGTCGCGTTCGCAATGCGAAGGTCGGGAGTTCGATCCTCCTCCTCTCCACCAACACTATCAAGGGCTTGCGAGCGATCGCAAGCCCTTTTCTCTTGGTGAACGGCGATGTCGGGTCCATCCCGGGACACCCGGGCTGATGCCGAATGTCTGGATCGCTACATCCGCGAGATCACTCCGCAGAAGAAGGGGCGGGTCCAAGGGGAGAGGCGAATCAGCGACCTGCGCAGCCACCCGTGGCATTGGCCTCCACCGCCGCATACAGCATCAGGTAGTCGCCATGCAGGTATTCGCGCAGGGCGTTGGCCGAACCTTCCGGAAGAGTGGCCAGCTGTGCCAGCGCCTCTGTCGATTGCGGTGGGTTGTCGAGGTAGCGCCGGCCAATGCGAGGGAACCGCGCCAGGTTGGGGATCACCGTGGCGCGCAGCTCGGCAAGCAGGTCGTCAAAAGCAAACGCTGCGTTCGCCTCCGACAAGAACGCTTCGATGGCGTCCAGGCGTTCCAGGAAGCTCGCGGTCAGCTCGACACGGTAGGCCTCCTCAGCCACGCTTCTTGGCAGCCTTGTCGGCACTAGCGCTGGCTCGGCGCTGTTGAATTTGGGCGAGGGCAGGATCCGCCGCGTAGGTACGGCCCGCCTCGATGTCGGCCAGTCCACGTTTGGCATCGTCGATCAACAGCAGGTGGATGCGCTCGCGCTCCAGCCGGTGGTAGTAGTCCAGTCGGGCTGCGTCGATGAGACCGACATAGCTCTCGCCGTTTTTTGTGATGATTTTTTCGGCGCCGGCCTTCGCTTGGTCAGCGAGTTCGGAGAGGTTGGCGCGCGCCTGGGTCAATGGCACCACATCACTGGCTGAAAAGCCCATGGCCTGCTCCTTGAAGATGATGACAGAACTCTGTGCATTTTATTTCCATGCTGCTCGCGCGGCCAAGTTCTTCAGCCATCCCACTGCCCGCTGGTGTGGTGCGGGATGCCGGCCCAGCGAGGGACAGTTTTGGGACATCTCAAGTGACACGAGAGGCCATCTTTCTACGCTTCTTGATAGCCGTAGACGGAAGCTGTTCCTGACAATTAGCGTCAAGCCCAGATTGCCGCTGAGATGCGATTCGCATTCGCAATGCGTAGGTCGGGAGTTCGATCCTCCTCTCCACCCTGTACCGGCAGAGGTCGAAACGCGCTCGTCAGCGTCAGTGATGCAGGAACCGCTGCAGCACGTGCACGAGTTCCATCGCGCGCACCGGCTTCGCGCAATGCGCATCGAACCCGCTCGCCAACGCGAGCGCCTTGTCTTGATCGCGCGCATACGACGTGATCGCGACGGCGGGCAGCCGCGTGCCGGTCTCGGTGCGGCGGATTTCCTTGATCAAGGCGTAGCCGTCCTTTCCGGGCATGCCGACGTCGCTCAGGAGCGCGTCGGGTCGATGCCGGGCGATCTCCGCCAGTGCCTCGTCGTAGCTGCTCGCGATGCGCACCTCCGCGCCGCGGTCCTTGAGCATCAGCGACAGGATCGCGCAGATGTCGGGGTCGTCGTCGACGACCAGC
>CAZZWY010000117.1:0-9561 GCA_964657785.1 uncultured Acetobacteraceae bacterium | reverse complement strand
ATCCTTGTAGATTGATCGATCGCCGAGCAATTTGCAGGGATGTTGGCTTGTCGCATCGACAAGCTGGTCGCACACCGACTCAGCCGGTCGGCTGCCGGCACCGTGCCCCTCAACGCTCTTGGCATGCGCTTTGGTCGCGTTGCCGCAAGGCGCAGGGTCGGACCCGCCAACCCTCGAGCGCTCCAGGTCGACGTGCTGGTGCAGGCCGTCGGCTCGGCAAGGCAGCGCATGAACTCCGGCAAAACTTTGTCGGCGAGCGTGTCCTGAAGCCGGCCGGACCGCGCCACGAATGCATCGGTTCGCTCGGATTCGTCGGCATTGGTGCGCAGGGCCGTTGCTAGATCTGCGCTGAAGGGAACCGCGAACAAGCGCCGGTCCGTCTCCAGCAGGTGCCGGGCTTCGAGTTCGACCGTCTCGACCAGGAAGGCCAGTCGAGCGTTCGCGCTCACAGCGCCACGCCCGTGGCCAACGCCGCTGCGTGAACGGGCTGGACGGTGGTCGACGGGTCGAGCAGCAGGACATCGACGCGACGCCCGCCCAGCAGGCGCTCGGCGCGTGATGCCAGGCGAGCCGCCAGCCAGGCGTGTCGCGGCAGGACCCGGGGCGACTTGACCAGCAGGTCGACATCGCCTCCACGCAAGCCGTCATCGACCCGCGAGCCGAACAACAGCACCTCGCAATCGGCCCCCAGTTCGCGGGCGAAGTGCGACTTCAAGGCGAGGCGGTGCGATGGCGACAGGCGCATCGGGAAAGTGTAGTGCGACGCGCCGCGAGATCGACAAGGCGGCACGGCGCCCTGGCGCGATGGTCCTGGATCTCGAACGCTCGTCCGACCGCGCCGACCTGCGTGAGGCCGAACGCGCCGCCACTTGTTCGTCGCGCTACCCGCGACGGTCGACGCCGATTGGCGCGCTGGGCGTTGGGCAACCGTACGTTGTCTCGAACGAGAATTCCGGCCGATAGCCGTCCCCTCCGGCGGATCGCGCCGCACCTGCTGTCAAGCCACGGCGTTGCGAATTTGCCCCGGCGCACACGGTAGACTCCGGTCAAGACAAGGTAGATGCATGTACTTGCCAGATCAGCCGACGGCCACGACTTTAGAAAGGCAGAGAGACAAGCCCGCTGTCGTCCAGCCGGCACCGGCCGCAGCACCGTTGCCGCTCCCGGCTCACATCGGCCTCAGCCTGATGCAGCGTGGAGTCAAACGGGTTTTCGACCTTGCGAGCGTGTTTGTCATCCTTGCGCTCTTCTGGTGGGCGATCATCGGCGTGGCGGTGGCGGTACGGCTCACGACCGGCAGCCCGGTGATCTACGGCCACCGCCGTATTGGCCGCGACGGGCGCGAATTCAGGTGCTACAAGTTCAGGTCCATGGTGCCGAATGCAGACGACGTGCTGGCGCATCTGCTGGCGACCGATGCTGGCGCTCGCGAGGAATGGCGCCGAGATTTCAAGCTGAAGGACGATCCGCGGATCACCCGCGTGGGCCGCTTCATCCGGAAGACGAGCCTCGACGAATTCCCTCAGCTGTGGAACGTGGTCGTCAACGACATGAGCATTGTCGGGCCGCGGCCGGTGGTGAAAAAGGAACTCGACCAGCACTATCGCGGCGCGTGCCGCAGCCATTACCTGAGCGTCAAGCCGGGCCTTACGGGCTTATGGCAGGTGAGCGGCCGCAATGACATGAACTATGCGGAACGTGTCGAACTCGACCGCATCTATGTCAGCGCTTGGGGTTTGTGGACCGACTTCATGATCGTGATGCGCACGGTGGGCGTGATGTTCGGGCGCAAGGGGGCTTATTGATGAACCGTCGACCGGCTGATCGCCGCATCAAGCGCCTTGCTTTCTGAGACGGGTCAACACCCTCGCACGAGTCCGTTGCGAGGCCGCTATCTCGTTCATTTCGGGCCGCTTAATCTGGCGCTCCGGCTCGTCGACGGCGTGATCCTGGGCGGTTTATGGAAGCGAGTGCCTGCCGCCGCCCCGGTATTGCCGGCAGTGCCGCGTTTCCTGGTCTCACAGCCGGGTCATCTTGGCGATGTCGTGATCGCCACGGCCGTGATCGAACCGCTCCGTCGGCTCTATCCCGGATGTCACATCGGGTTTCTGGTTTCGACCTGGTCGGCGGCCGTGCTCAAGGACCATCCCTCGGTCGACGCGGTGCACGTCCATGACCATGCGCTGCTCAACCGTGCAAAGCGCTGGCGAGCGCGGGTTGCGCGTCACCGAGCGACCCGGCGTCAGGTGCTCGGCGAGATTCGGGCGCAACGCTACGATGCGGCGTTGGAACTGTCTTTCAACTTCCCGAACAACATCGCGCTGCTTCACGCAGCCGGCATACGCGTGCGGGTCGGCTACACCAGCGGAGGGGGCGGGCCGCTGCTCACCCATGCCGTCGCCTGGCAGCACCACCCCGACTGGTCGGTGATGCGCTATCACGAAACGCTGTTGCAGCGGCTCGCGGCCGCGCCCGGTGCGGTGCCGACTGTGGTCCGCTCGCTGTTGCCACGGCCGGACGCGGCGGCCCAGGCGCCTTTTCCGCTGCTTGGCGGACGCGGTTACACCGTCGTTCACATGGGCAGCGGCGGTGCTCGCAAGGAGTGGCCGGCGCCGCGCTGGGAAGAACTCGTCGACGGCCTGCTGGCCCAGGGACGCCAACTCGTCTTCACCGGGGCGGGCCCGGTGGAATCGGCCCGGGTCGCGGCAGTGGTTCGAAACCGGGACAGATGCGAAGACCTCAGCTCCCGGCTCGATTGGCCGGACTTCGTCGGCACGATCGCGGCGGCCGACCTCGTGGTCGCGGTGGATTCGGCGGCCGGCCACATCGCGGCAGCCTTCGACGTCCCGACCGTCACCATCGGCCACGGCATGACCGACGCGGCGCTTTACCGTCCACAGTCGGCCGTTAACGCGGCGATTCGAAACGTCGTTCCTTGCCTGCCATGCTACCGATCGCGGGGCTGCCCTTCGATGGACTGCATTCGCGGCGTCACGGCGGCGGACGTGCTCGGGGCGGCCGCGCGATGAAAGTCGCCAGGATCAGGCTTTTTCCTCATAGCCTTCGGAGGGCGACTGCCAGGCCCAACGGATTGTCGCCGTTCGAGGTCTACGGCTTCGGGCTGATGGTTCTCCTGGTTGCGGTGCCGGGTCTCGCGGCACTTAAATTGCTCGCCCTCGCGGTCAGCGTCGTCCTGGCGACCGTCCGCAGCCCAATCGCCCCGCTCGGGCTCTTCGTCGGTCTTTCGGTGGCCGTGAGCCTAGCGGTGGCCTATGCCGTGGGCGTGATTCACGACGTGCCTCCTGAGGACCGCCTGAATCATCTGGTGCGCGTGTGCAGCTTCTACGCCGTTTTCGTTTGCGCCCATTGGGTTCGCGGCTCCTTTTCGACGCCTGCAAAGCTCGATCGGCTTTGCTTGTGGATCGCCGTCATGATGGCCGGCGTGAAGATCGGAATCTGGGTGGCCGTGGCGTTGCTGGGTTACTCCCTCGAAGACGCTATGGAACTCTTCGGCTTCGAGACCGTGACGCTAACCATCGCGTTCAACATTTTTCGCCTGCAGTTTCCCTCGGACTTCGTCTGCCTGTTTCTGCTTGCCGCCTATTGCGGTCGCCGGTCCACCTGGCGCGATATGCTGTTCGTGGTGTCCGCTTCCATCGTCATCTTTCTCAGCTTTTCGCGGTTTTACTTCTTCTGCTTCGTCGCCGGCTTGGTCGTGCGCTCCGTGTGGCTCAAGCGCTGGGACAGAATCGCGGCCTTTGGAGCGATCGTGCTGGTGGGCGCACTGGCGGTCTTTGGAAACGAACTGGTCGAGCGCTTCGTCGGCGAAGGCTCGGCACTGTCCGACGAGACGCGGGGCGAGCAAATCCAGGCGCTTTCGGCCGACATCGATCTGCACCCTCTGCTGGGCCGCGGCATCGGCGCAGCCGTGCCGAACTTTTCTCGAAGCGAGACCCTACCCTTCTCTTACGAAGTCCAATGGTACGCAGTGGTCATGCAGTTCGGCTGGGTCGGCACGGCGGTGCTCGTCGCCAACGTCTTTGCCATCCTGCTTGCAGGCGTTCAACGATCTCGGGTTGCCGTGTGCGTCGCGGTGCTGGCTTTCCTCTGGATCTTTGCCGGATTCACCAACCCGCTAATCACCTCGATCGGCAGCGCGGTCGGATTGGCGATTGCGCGCCAGCGTGGCCGCTTCGGCTGATATCGAGCACTCCGCGTGCTTAAGGCCTCCGTCTGCATGGCGACCTACAACGGCGCCACCTACCTCCGCGAACAGATCGACAGCGTTCTCGCGCAACTTCAACCCGGCGATGAACTGTTGATCGCAGACGACGCGTCGAAAGACGAAACGCCCGGAATCCTGTCGAGTTATGGCGACGCGCTGTCGGTGGTAGCGTCGAGCCGCGCGGGTGGCGTGGTGCGGAACTTCGAGCGAGTACTTCAACGCGCCGTCGGAGACATCGTCGTCCTGGTCGACGTCTGGCTCCCCGGGCGACTCGCGCGCTTGCGCAGCGAGCTCGCGAGTTGCGACCTCGTCGTGGCCAACGCCTGGGTCGTCGATGCTGCATTGCAGGGCCGGACCGGTACCGTCTTCGATCAAGTGCGGGCGGCTCCCGGCGTGCTGCGCAACTGGCGGGGCCGCAGCTCCTTCGTCGGTTGCTGCATGGCGTTCCGAATCGACCTGCTGCGTCAGGCGCTGCCTTTCCCGGCACTCACCCCCTGGCACGACTGGCTCCTCGGACTGCTGGCGAGCATCACGGGGCGCGTGCGATTCATCGACGAGCCGCTGATGCTTTTTCGGCGCCATGGCGCCAATGCGTCCCAGACCGGGGCCGAGTCGTCGAACGGCATCGCCGCGAAGGCAATGCTCCGGCTCCGCGTCGGCCTCGCCCTCTCGACCTGCCTCCTGCGAGCCCGCGGACGGAGCCGCCCCAGCACCTGACTACCGCCGCGCCTTACGCCACAATCGAAGACCCGATGAAAGTATCCCTGACATGGACCGTGCCCGCATCGCCGATCACATCGTCCAGCGCCTGACCCAGTCGCTGGAAATCGCCCGCCGCGACTGGGACCGTTCCGGACCGGTGCACCATTTCGTCGTCGACGATGTGTTGCCCGTGGATCTGGCTCGGTCGATCCGGGGGGCGTATCCCGAGCCCGGCACGATGCAAGTGAAGAAGAGCCTGCGCGAATTGAAGTACGTCGCGGCGCAGATGGACCGCTACGCCCCGTTGCTCGAGGAGACGCTCTACGCCTTCCAGGATCCGCGCGTCGTTGATCTCGTCGGAACGATCACCGGGCTGACGGGCCTCGAGCCCGACGAACACCTCTACGCTGGCGGCATCTCGATGATGTCGAAGGGGCATTTTCTGAATCCCCATCTCGACAATTCGCACGACAAGGAGCGGCAGCGCTATCGCACGCTCAACTTGCTGTACTACGTTTCGCCGGGGTGGGCGCTTTCGAATGGCGGGCACCTCGAGTTGTGGCAGGGCGGCCCGACAGGCAAGCCGAGCACGGTGGAAAGCCGGTTCAACCGCCTGGCCGTCATGGTCACCAACCAGTCGTCCTGGCATTCGGTGTCGCAGGTGGTTGCGGAGGGCGAGCGCTGCTGCGTCTCGAACTACTACTTCTCGACCCAGCCGGCCGAGGCCCATCCGTACTTCCACGTCACTTCGTTCCGCGGCCGTCCGGAACAGCGATTGCGAGATCTGGTGCTCAAGGCGGACATCGCGCTTCGCATGGCCGTGCGCAAGCTGTTTCCCAAGGGTGTGGTCGAGAACAAGCATTTCTACGATCGAAAGTAGCAGCCGCGCCGTGACCGGCGCTGCGCAGCAAAGCATCGTCGTCCTGATGGCGACCCACAATGGGGCGGCCTGGGTCGCCGAGCAGATCGGTTCGATTGCTGCACAACGCGGACCGTTCCGGGTCACGCTCGCGGTCTGTGATGACGCGTCGACCGACGAGACGGTCGATGTGCTTCAGGAAAGCGCAGCTGCAACCGGACTTCCGTTGACGTGGGTGCGGAGCAGCCTCCCGGGGGGAGGCGCAGGCCGAAATTTTTTCCGCCTTCTCTTGTCGGTCGACGCCCGGGCCCATGACTACGTGGCACTGGCCGACCAAGACGACGTATGGTGTCAGGGGAAGCTCGCCCGCGCGATCGACCGCCTGAGCACCAGCGGCGCGGCGGCGCTCTCGGCCCCCGTGCGCGCCTTCTGGGCCGATGGCCGGCAGGCGGTGCTGCGGCAGTCCGCGCGGACGACCGACGCCGACCATCTGTTCGAAGGCGCCGGACAAGGCTGCACTTTTGTTTTTTCGGGGCCCTGGTTCGAGCGACTTCAGGGCGAGTTGCGGAGGCACTGGCTGAGGCTCCAGGCCGTGCACTACCACGACTGGGCGATCTACGCGGTCGCGCGTTGTCATGGCGAACGTTGGCATTTTGACGACCGGCCCTGCCTAAACTACCGGCAGCATGCGGCAAACGACACCGGTGCCCGGTCGCTCGGCAGTGGGGCCCGTAAGCGGCTCGCCTTGATCCGGTCCGGCTGGTACGGCCGTCAGGTGCGGGCCATCGCAATGCTCTGCGCGGCCATCGATGCACACGAAGCGACGTTGCCGGCGCGTTACCTGCGCCTCCTCGACGGCGTGTCGCGCGAGGGCTGGTTCGGCCGGCTGAGGCTGGCATTGTTCGTGTGCCGCCACGGCCGGCGTCGATGGAGCGACCGCGCGGTCGTCGCATGGGCGGCACTCGCGGGCCACCTTGATCACGGCCAGGCCTGACTGGACTCGCGGCTGAACGAGCCTACGACTTTGGAACCAGGACGAAGGCTGGCACGTGGAGCGGGTCGAACTGGCGCCGGACCGCCGTTGCACTGAATGGCGGCGCATGGTCGCCGACGACGACGACCAGCGGGGCGACCGGCGCAGCGAGCAGTTCGCGTCGCACGGCCGACAGGACGCGGCTCAGCACCGCCGCGTGCGCGCAGACGTCGGGTCCGACGGCTGCACTTGCACAGGGCGCTGGGGTGTCGGCGAACGCGACGTCGGCTTCGATCGGCAGGTGGCTGTTCAGGGTCACGAGATACGCGAAGTGCCCGGGCCGCTGGGCGAAGCCGACGGCCTCTCTCACCATGGCGTCGTCGCAGATGCCGGGGAATGCCCCGCCGCAACTCGTCATTCCGGGACGGCCTTCGACGTCCTCGGCGAATTCCGACCGTTCGATGCCCACTTCCGGCCACCACTGTTCGCGAAGGAACATCCGGCGCGAGAAGCCGTGCAGGCCGAGCGTCTTCCAGCCATGCGCCGCCAGTTGGGCGGGCAGGCACCGACCGCCGAGCTCTGCCGTCATCGCCCGGTAGCTCCCGGTCAGGCCGCACAACTCGCGCAGTTCGCCGTAGGTCGTTCCCCCGTCGAAGGCGATGTCGGCTTCACGGATGTCGAAGCGCTCGGCCAGCGCGGTTCCGCCCAGCTGTCGGGCGAGCCATGCGCGCATCGCCGGGTCGGCGTGCACGCCCATCGACTCGACCAGAACGACGACGATCGACCCGGCAGGATGAAGCCGCGCCCAGCCGGCCACATCGAATTTTGCGGTCGCGCTCCGGTCTTCGGGGCGGGCACTCAGGATCGGCCGCAGTGCCTCGGCCTTCGGGGCTGCCAGCGCCGACTGGATCGTCGACTTGACCGCCGTGCCCGCGATGTTGGCGGAGACCAGGCGGACGCTGCAGTTCCAGGCGAAAGAGGACCCGTTGAGGGTGTCGGCCGCCGCCACGGCCAGGGCGACCCCGAGCACCGACCGCCAGCCGAATCGACACCGGTGCGATAGAGACACAGCGGCGCCCGCGGCCACTGCGAACGGAAGGGCGAGGGCAATCCAGCGTGAATGCGCGATGAATCCGACGGCGCCGGAAGAATCGAGGAATTCGATCGACCGGATGAATTCCACCGGGGAATGAAAATGCCAAGCTAGCGACTCGCTGACCGCCAAGTCGAGCGCCCAGAGCGGGAGCAAGACGAGCAGTCCTACGACCGGCCGGCGCCGCGCGATCAATAGCGGCAGGAGGAGGTCAAGGTTGAACACCGCACGGCTCAGGAAATTTTCCCGGGCCGCCCACCAGAAGGGCGCGTTGAAGAGGCAGAACGCGAGGACGACGGAAGCGACGCTTGTCAGCCCGGCCGGCGTGCGCAGAGTTCGCGTTTCGCTGCGGGCCTGGAGGAGGACGGGACGCACGGCGTTGCCTGGCGATGCGGAAGGACGTTCACCGGCTCAGGCGGTGTTCGACCGACGCGTCGGCTTCGACGACGGACTGCCTGCACGGACATCGGCAGACCGCTCTGCGCCGAGAAGGAAACCGTGGTTCTCATGGCGACCGAAGTGGTTGCAGGCCTTGATGAGCAGGTTGTAGCGTCGGACGCCGATTGCCCGCAAGGCGAGCCGGAACAAGGCCTCGAGACGGCGGGTCTTGCCTTCGACGTCGGCCACTGCGGCACGCCGGTAGCCTGCCGCGGCGATGGGCGAGCGGTCGATCAGTCTCGCCCGGGCCACCGGCCCATGGAAATCAACGAACGGATCGGCGAGGTGTCCGCCGCTTGCACGGTAGAGCCTGCGATGCAGGTGGGTGACGAGGTCGCCGTTGGGGAAGCGATCGAAGGCGTAGGCCAAGCGGGCGTAGGCTTCGTGCCCGTTGGCTTTCAGGCGCGCACGGTATGCGGCTGCGAGCTGGCGCAGGGCCGTGTCATGACCGGCGACGCCCGTCTCGACGCTGCCGCGTTTGACGAGACCCTTGCCGAAGTAGTCGAAGCCGGAGAAATGGAAGAACAGCAGCCGTTGGCCGTTGACGAAGTACGTGCCGTCCTCGACCGACACCGATCGCTCGCCGAGGTTCCAGTGCGCCACGTTGGCGCCCGGGTGGCGCAGCACGACCAGCGAGTCGCCAAAATAACAGGGGAGGTAGTTGGCCCACTTCTGGTCGGTGTGCAGGCCGTCGCGGTGATCGATGTAACAGTGATTGCGAAGCTGGCGGTCCCACCAGTCGAGGAAGCGGACCGCGTCGGGCGACCCGCGTACTCCACAGAAACCGAAGTTGAAGACGCCCTCGAAAAGGTGCATGTACTCCGGATACGGCTCGTCCTCGAGCTTGCAGTGGATCAGGTGCGGAGTGACGCAGATCGACTTGTCGCGCAGGGCCTCAACGATCGGGTCCAGCGGGCCAAGAATGAAGAGGTCCGGATCGAGGTAGAAAACCACGCCCCCCCGCTCGGCCAGAAAGTGCCGGAACGCTTGTGGCTTGATGGCCGTTGCAAATTCGACGACGTTATAGCGGAACGCCATGTCGTCGAATTGCGCATCGCAAAGCGTTCGTGCGTCGACGAGCGGGAAGGGCAGGACGTCGGCATCGATCCCCTCCATCCCGTCGACGACGACGATCGTGAAGCGATGACCGGGGTGCATTGCCGAGAGCGATTGGCCGAGCGTGACGGCATACCCGAGGTAGTTGCGGGCGACGATGGTGAAACAGGTGACGGAGTCGCTCATAAGGCAACCTCACGGCTTTTGACAGCCTT
>CAZZWY010000116.1:8926-9659 GCA_964657785.1 uncultured Acetobacteraceae bacterium | reverse complement strand
CTCGGGCTATGACAACCTCCTCTTCCTGATCGGCTTCATCGCGGCCTACCGACTGTTCCAGGACTATGTGCTCAACCCGTACCTGATGAGCGGCGGCGTCGAGGTGCCGCCGCTCCTGGTGCTGTTCGGGCTGCTCGCCGGCGAAGAAATCGGCGGCGTCGTCGGCATCTTCCTGTCCGTGCCGGCGCTCGCCGCGGCGAAGATCGTCGCGACGCAGATCTCGGCCGAGATAAAGCGCTCGCCGGACCGGGACGAGGAGCCCATTCACGTCACGTTGGAGCGGAGCAAGCCATCACCGCCGGCGGCCGTTTCGTCGGTGCTGCCGCGCCCACCCCGATAGTCGAGCGCCGAATCGGCAGGGGGCGAGTGCCGCGACCGGCGCAGCGGCCTACAGGCGACTCAGCTTCGGATTACGTCGAAACGACGCGCCGGGTCGAAGAATCGCTCCTGCGCGGGTCGAGTCGGCCTGGCGTCACCACCCTCGGGAGCGTTGCCTTGGAACTCACGAATCACGGTCTGCACGATCTCTTCTCGCAGCTCGGTCTGCCCGACGACGAGGAACACATCGAACAGTTCATCGACGCCCACCGCCCGCTGCCGCCCGGCGTCTCCCTACCGGAAGCGAGCTTCTGGACGCCGGTGCAGGCGCAGTTCCTGCGCGAAGCGGTGCACCGCGATGCCGACTGGGCAGAGCTCGTCGATCAGCTGAATGTGCGTCTGGTCGGCTGACCGC
>CAZZWY010000116.1:0-8916 GCA_964657785.1 uncultured Acetobacteraceae bacterium | reverse complement strand
GACCCGCCCCTCAGACCCGCGCCGAGAGCAGCCGGCGCACGTGCCGCGCCAGCGCCTCCTGGGTGTAGGGCTTGCCGAGCAGTTCGACCCCGGCATCGAGCCGGCCGCCGTGGACGATCGCGTCCTGGGTGTAGCCCGAAGTGAACAGCACGACGAGGTGCGGCAGCCGCAGCTTCGCCAGCCGCGCGAGTTCGGGGCTGCGCAGCGCGCCGGGCATCACCACGTCGGTGAACAGAAGATCGATGTGCGCGCCGCTGTCGACGATGCCGAGCGCCGCTTCGGCGTCACGCGATTCGAGCACGCCGTAGCCGAGCTGGCGCAGCATCTCGACGGCCGCGGCGCGCACCGCGTCGTCGTCCTCGGCGACCAGGATCGTCTCCGCGCCGCCCACCACCTCCGCCGATTCCTTGGCCGGCGCCGCCGCATCCGCGCTGCCCGCGGCCGCGCGGGGCAAGTAGATCTTCACGTCGGTGCCCCGGCCCACTTCGCTGGAGATCTTGACGTGCCCGCCGGACTGCTTGACGAAGCCGTACACCATCGAGAGCCCGAGGCCGGTGCCCTTGCCCTCGGGCTTGGTCGAGAAGAAGGGTTCGAACACCTGGCTGATGAGCTCGGGCGGAATGCCCGCGCCGGTGTCGCTGACGGTCAGCAAGACGTAATCCCCGGCGCCCAGCTCCGGCTGGTCGCTCACTTCGGCTTCGTCGAGCGACACGTTGCCGGCAGCGATCGTGAGCCGGCCGCTGCCTTCCATCGCATCGCGCGCGTTGAGCGCGAGATTGAGCAGCGCGTTCTCCACCTGCGCCGGATCGGCGAGGCAGTCCCAGAGCCCGTCGGCCACGACCGTGACGATGTCGATCGACTCGCCGATCGTTCGCCGCAGCAGCTCCTCCATCCCCGAGACGAGGCGGCCGACGCTGACGAGGCGCGGCTGAAGCGGCTGCCGCCGCGCGAACGCGAGCAGCTGATTCGCGAGCCGCGCACCGCGGCGGACGCCGGCGAGTGCGCTCGCCACGTACTTCTCGCTGCGTTCGTCGCCGCTGACCCGGCGCGACAGCAACTGCAGGTTCGCGCTGATCACCTGCAGCAGGTTGTTGAAGTCGTGCGCGACGCCGCCGGTCAGCTGGCCGACGCTTTCCATCTTCTGCGCCTGGTGGAGCGCGGCCTGGGTGCGCTTGAGCGCATCCGCGGCGTCGCGGTCGGCGGTCACGTCTCGTCCGACGGCATGGACATAGCGCTCATCCGGCACCGCGGTCCAGCTGAAGCGGCAGTAGCTGCCGTCGCGGCGTCGGTAGCGGTTCTCGAAGCGGCCCGTGGTCGCGCCGGTGGAGAGGCGGGCCGCTTCGGCCAGGGTCGCCTCGCGGTCGTCCGGGTGGACGAACTCCAGGAGGCTCTGCCCGGTGAGTTCGGTCTGCGACCAGCCGAGCAGCGTCGTCCAGGCCGGGTTGACCGAGACGATGCGCGTCTCGAAATCGGCGACCAGCATGACGTCGGTCGAGAGCTGCCAGATGCGGTCGCGGTCGGCGGTGCGCGCGGCCAGCTGGCGGTTCAGGACCGAATTCATGTTGCCGAGCACCGAGGCCGCCTGCTTCTGCTCCTCGATGTCGGTGTTGGTGCCGATCCAGCGGACCACCTGGCCGGTGCTGCTTCTCAGCGGCATGGCGCGGGAGATGTGCCAGCGATAGGCGCCGTCCTTGCGGCGCAGACGCAGTTCGGTCTCGTGCGGGATGCCGAGGGCGCGCGCCTGCTCCCAGCGCGTCGCCGCGAGGTGCTCGTCCTGCGGATGCACGAGGGCGCTCCAGCCGCGCGCGAACAGGGTCGAATCGTCGAGGCCGCTGTAGGTCGCGATGTTGCGGTTGAGCCAGTCGAGCCGGCCGCTCGGCGTGGCGGCCCAGACCTGGTTGGGCATGACCTCGGCGAAGGTGCGGAACTGCTCGTCCTGCAGCCGGGCGGCCTCCTCGGCGTGCACCCGGTCGGTCACGTCGGAGCCCTGGACGAAGAGGCTCACGACCTTCCCGTCGTCGTCGAGCAGCGGTTGCAGCACGACGTCGACGAAGCGCTTCTCGGTCGCGCCGCCGGCGGTGCGCCGCAACGCGACCGGCAGCGCCCGCAGCGAGACGGCCCGGCCGCTCGAGAAGGCGCCGATCAGGCGGCCGGCGAAACCTTGCGGGTCGAGTTCGGGCAGCGCGGCCCGCACCGGCAGACCGACGATCTCGCGTTCGCCGACCAGTTGCATGAACGCCGGGTTCACCATGTCGAAGACGTGATCCGGCCCGCTCAAGACCGCCATGAACCCGGGCGACTGATCGAACATCAGCCGCAAGCGTTCGCGTTCGCCGTGAACGTGGCGCTCGGCGCGCACCTTGGCGGTGGAATCGATGACGATCGCGAGCACGCCGACGGGGGCGCCCTCCTCGCCGAGGATCGGCGAGTAGTCGAGGCTGAACCACAGCTGCTCGGGCAGGCCCGTCCGCAGCAGCGTGAATTCCTGATCGGCGAAGGTGAGCGAGTGCCCTTTCAGCACCTGCTTCATGACGTGATCGTTGAAGCCGGCCACTTCGGGCCAGCCCTCCCGGACGTTCGCGCCGAGGAGCGCCGGATGGCGACCGCCCGCGATCTGCGTGTAGGCGTCGTTGTAGATCATCACGCCCTGCTCGCCCCAGAGCGACACCATCGGCACCTGGACGCACAGCATCATCGACAGTGCGGCCTTGCGACTTTCCGGCCAACCGTCGATCGGGCCGAGCGGCGTGGCACTCCAGTCGAACGCCTCGATCAGGCGAGCGAGCTCGCCGCCGAAGGCAAGAAAAGACCGGGTGCCGCGCAGGCGCTTCACGCCGATTTCCTGGGTGGCTGCGACCGCTCCCTCTGCCGACCCGCGCCGTGCCGGGCCACCGGACCCGACGGCCCGCAACGCCTCGTCGGCCCTGCCGAAGGTGGCATCGACGCGATCAGCATGGGGCGATCACCATGGCGGAAGTTGCGGGCGCGACCCGCGTATCGGCTGGAAGGTGGTGGCGAGCGGCAGACGGGAGAGGAGACGACGTACGGCGACAACGACCCGTGGATGTTAGGACAAGCCGCGCCGACGTGGGCGGCAGGCCGGCCCGCGCCGGATCACCCGTAGTTCGACACCCATTCGACGCCCTGCGTGTAGGCGGACTCGATGGCCGTCTCCGGCGTCACGTGGTTGCCGCGCTCCATCGCGATGACGCGCGGCCGTCGCGGCCAGGCCTGGTTCATCACCTGCAGGGTCGGGACGAATCGACCGCTGTCCACCGCCTGCGCGCTGCAAAGCAGCTCGTACTGGCGGTGCCGGAAAGTCTTTGTTTCTATCATGGAGGAGACTCGCGACCGAGAAGACCGAAGTATGCCTCCCGCCGCCCGCTGCGCTCCGCGGCCGGCGGGCGCTCCCCCATTCCACCGAGGTGACTGCCATGCCCCCCGCCCTTCCCGCCGATTACCTTCAGCTGCGCTCGCTCGTCAAGCGCAGCGGCGACCTCGAAGTCTCGCTCGCCCGCGTCCCGATGCCCGAACCGACGGCCGACGAAGTGCTGGTGCGCGTCGAGGCCGCGCCCATCAACCCGTCGGATCTGGGCCTGCTCTTCGGCGCCGCCGACCTGACCACGCTGACCCGCCGCGGCAGCAGCGACGCGCCGCTCGTCAGCGCCCGCATTCCCGAGGCGGCGATGAAGGCGATGGCCGGGCGCCTCGATGAACCGATGCCGGTTGGCAACGAGGGCGCCGGTGTGGTCGTCGCGACCGGCGACTCGGACGCTGCCCGGGCGCTGCTCGGCAAGACGGTGGCTCTCCTCGGCGGCGCGACCTATGCGCAGTACCGCTGCATCGGTGCCGATCAGTGCCTGCTGCTGCCCGAGGGGTCGTTGCCCTCCGAGGGCGCGTCCGCCTTCGTCAACCCGCTGACCGCCCTCGGGATGGTCGAGACGATGCGGCGCGAAGGCCACCGCGCGCTCGTCCACACCGCCGCGGCGTCGAACCTCGGGCAGATGCTCAACCGGATCTGCCTGCAGGACGGCATCGGCCTCGTCAACATCGTCCGCGCGCCGGAGCAGGTGGCCCTGCTGCGGGGGATGGGCGCGACGCAGGTCTGCGACTCGAGTGCGCCCGGATTCGTCGACGAGCTGACCGACGCGCTGGTCGCGACCGGTGCGACGATCGGCTTCGACGCGATCGGCGGCGGGCGGCTCGCCGGACAGATCCTGGGCGCGATGGAGGCCGCGCTCAACCGCAACGCGAAGGTCTACAGCCGCTACGGCTCGCCGGTGCACAAGCAGGTGTACCTCTACGGGGGTCTCGACACCGGGCCGACCGAGATCGTCCGCAATTTCGGCATGTCGTGGGGCGTCGGCGGCTGGCTGCTCTTCCCGTTCCTGCAGAAGATCGGGCCCGAGGCCGCCGCGACGTTGAAGCGCCGGGTCGCGGCCGAACTGAAGACGACCTTCGCCAGCCGCTATTCGGGCACGCTGTCGCTCGCGGAGGTGCTGGACCCGGCGCGCATCGCCGTCTACGCGCGGCGTGCGACGGGGGAGAAGTTCCTCATCGAGCCGAACCGCGGGCTCGCGGGCTAGCGCCACCCCCCCGGTGACGCGATCCCGCCGACCGCTGCGCTGGAAAGCGTCCTACAGCGAAACGCCGGCACTGAGGGATAGTCCCTACCCATCAGCGCATTTCCGCGCTGCCCCCTGAAGGACGTCGATGAGACTGCTGGCAAGCTGCGACATGACCCTCGACGCCGCGGAGGACTGCCCGACCGTCGGCATGCTGCGACCGAGGAGCGGCCTGGCGCAATGGCTGGCGAGCGAACGGTACGACTTCGAGCCGCGGGTGGAGATCGTCGAGTACGTCGACCTCTACGGCAATCTCTGCCAGCGCTTCGTCGTGCCGAAGGGAAAGCTGCGGATCCGCTCGCAGGTGACCGTCGAGACGGAGGACACGATCGCGGTCGATCCTTCCGCGCTGGCGACCCCCGTGTCGCAAATGCCGGACTCGGCGCTGATCTTCCTCTTGCAGAGTCGCTACTGCACCTCCGACAAGATGGAGCAGAAGGCGCGCGAAGTCGTCGGCAACGCGGCACCGGGCTATGCGCAGGCCGAAGCGATCCGGGCCTGGATCCATAACAACCTGAAATACCAGTACGGCGTTAGCAACGCCAGCACCGATGCGAGCGAGACGATCGCCCAGGGTGCGGGCGTCTGCCGCGACTTCACGCACGTCGGCATCACGCTCTGCCGCAGCCTCAGGATCCCGGCGCGGATGGTCGTCGGCTATCTCTACGGGCTCGACCCGATGGATCTGCACGCCTGGTTCGAGGCGTTCGTCGGCGGTCGCTGGTACACCTTCGACGCGACCCAGGAAAGCGCGCGTGGCGGTCGCATCGTCGTCGCTTACGGCCGCGATGCCGCGGATGTGGCCTTCATCTCCAACTACGGCCCGTTGCAGACGCCCGAGTTGAAGGTGTCGGTGGAGCTCGCGAAGGACTGACGGGTCGCGGGGGCCCGGTTTCGCCTCATTCCCGCGCGGCCGTGCCGCGCTTGGGCGGGGCGGTGACCGGCGCGGCGCTCGCCTGCTTCAGCATCTCGAGATGCGACTTCAAGGTCGGCAGGGTGGCCGCTGCGAACGACTTGACGTCCGGGTCCGAGGCTTCGCTCGACGCGCGGGTGAAGAGCGCGACGCTTTTTTGATGGCCGGCGAACATCCGGGCGAGGTACTGGCGGTCGAAGTTCGCGCCCTTGAGCTTCTTCATGTGGCTGGCCGTGGCCTTCTCCTCGCTCGAGAGGCCGGTCGGCAACGGCACGCCCTTCATCGCCGCCAGCGCCTTGAGCGTCTCGTTGCCCTTGATGTGGTCATCGACCAGGTGGGCGCCGATCGTGCGCACCGCGTCGCTGTTCCCCTTCTCCTGCGCGATCCGGCCGAACACGATCTCGATCATCCCGTCGGTGGTCGCCTCGCTCATGAAATGCCGGTCTGCTGCATCGACCGGGGCGCTCGCGAGCGGCGTGGCGACTGCCTGCGTCGCGGCCGCGGGCGCTGCAAGCGGCCACCCAGCCCCGACCAGCGCCGTGCAAACCACCGAGGCCCGCGCGAGCCGGCGGACGGCGACCGCGCCGGTGATCGGTGTCGGCGCGGGCGGCGCGGAAATGTGCACCGGCGGGGTCGACGGCCGCTCGGAGAGGAGCGCGACGCCGGCCCCGAACACCCGCCTGACGTCGGCTGAAAAACTCGGCCGCGCCCGGTCGACGTCGCGCAGGCGTTGGAAGGGACTGTGGCGTGCCATTAAAAAGATCTCGCAGGCGGTCGACGTGGCGTCGTTATGGGCGTCGTTGTGGCGTCTTTGTGGATCAGCGACCGGTCTTCGCGGTCGAGGCCGGCCGGGCCGGGGGATGCGCCGCTGCGTGGGCCTCGCCCTGCATCGCACGGCGCACCGCAGGATCGTCGACAGCCGCGCCCGGATCCTCCTCGCCACCCTCGGACGTCTCCGGCTCAGGCGCATTCCCGGCTTTCGGGTGTCCGCCCGCACCGCGCCCGGTGAGTGCCTGCAGTTCGTCGATCCGCTCCGACGCGTGCGCCTTGGTCAACGTCGGATCGAACTCGACGCCCGCCTCCTCGGAAAGCGTCTTGAGGTAAGAATGCTGGGCCCCGGTCATCGCCTCGTCGCCGGTCACCCAGTCGGCCGGGTCCTTCTCCATGTTGGTCCCGGGGGCGGCGGCTTGCGTCTGCTTGTCGGTCATCGTTCGTCCTTCGATTCGTCGCTGTCGGCTGGCGGCAAAAGGGGTGCCCGTCGTCGAACGACACACCGGTAGCTCCCCGGCGGCGTCTGAACGGCTTGCCGTAAAGCCTTCATTCTGAACCGTGCGCAGCCCGTGTCAAAGGAGTGGACGCACGAGCGCCTGGATCGCTCTCAGCGTCTCAAAAATTCAGTCGCGGCAGGGACTTGGCTCGGATCGGCGGTGACGCGGGCGTACCCCGGCAGGCGCGCCGCCCGCGGACGGCATGGTCGTTGCGAACACCCTGCACCGAGCCCCGCGGCCGACCCGCGCGCGGCCACCCCATTTTGCGGAGACCTGAACTTCGATGAGCCAACTCGCGCTGAAACTCGACAGCCGTCAGAACCAGGCGCTCACGCCTCGCCTCCAGTACGCCGTCCGGCTCCTGCAACTCTCGTCGCTCGAATACGAGCAGGAGCTGCACGAGGTGATGAGCCGCAACCCGTTTCTCGAGACCGACGAGTCGGCATCGACCCGGCTTTCGTCCCCCGGCGAACTCGAATTTCCGGCCGTCCCGCCCGCCGACACCCCCGAGCCGGCGTCGATCGCGGACCACTCCGAGAGCGTCGAGAGCGAAGCCGCCTGGGAACGCGATTCCTGGCTCCAGCCGTCCCTCGGCAGCCGTGACGGGGCGGCCGAGGCGGGTCTGAGCGCCACCGAGATGATGGTCGACGACGTCGGCCTGCGCGACCACCTGCGCAGCCAGGCGAACCTGCTGCCGGTGTCGCCGCGCGACCGGGTGCTGCTCTGCGCCCTGATCGAGTCCCTCGACGACGACGGCTATCTGCGCCTCGGGCTGGACGAGGTCGCGGCACTGACCGAGCTCGATCCGAAGGTCGCCCCGAGCGAGATGGCCACCGCCCTGAAGCTCGTCCAGTCGTTCGAGCCGGCCGGCGTGGCGGCGCGCAGCGTCTGCGAGTGCCTGCTGTTGCAGCTGGAAAACATCGATGCGGGCCAGCGCGCACGGGCCCGGTCGATCATCGACGGCCACCTCGACCGGCTCGCGCAGCGCGACGTGCCGGGCTTGGCACGCCTGCTCGGCAAGACGGTCACCGAGGTCGAGGCCGTCTGCAACGCGGTGCGCCGCCTCGACCCGCGCCCGGGATGGCGCTTCGGCCGCTCCGACGTGCACTACGTGACGCCCGACGTCGTCGTCCGCAAGGTGCGCGGAACGTGGGTGGCGCAGCTCAACGCCGCGGTGGTGCCGCGGTTGCGCCTGAACCGGGTCTACGCCGAGCTCTTCCAGCGCCACCGGGAGGCGCGCCACGCGGAAATGGGCGCCCATCTGCAGGAGGCACGCTGGGCGATCCGCAACGTCGAGCAGCGTTTCTCGACGATTCTGGCGGTCTCCCAGGCGATCCTGCGGCGCCAGTACCGCTTCTTCGAGCACGGGCCGCTCGCGATGAAGCCGCTCGCCTTGCGCGACATCGCCGAGGAAGTCGGCGTTCACGAGTCGACCGTCTGCCGCGTCACGAACAACAAGTACATGGCGACGCCGGCGGGCCTGTTCGAGCTGAAGCGCTTCTTCTCGCGACCGATGCCGATGAGCAACGGCGGTGCATGCTCGCCGACGGCGATTCGTGGCGTCGTCAAGGAACTGATCGATGCCGAGTCGCCGGGCAACCCGCTCTCCGATGTCGACATCACGCAGCGGCTCGCCCGTCAGGGCCTGACCGTCGCCCGGCGCACGGTCACGAAGTACCGCCAGATGCTGAAGATTCCGCCGATCGACCGGCGCCGCCGCCACGCCGAGCCGGCCGCGCCCGCGGCGCTGCAAGCGGCCTGAAGACGACCGGCCCGCCCGCGCGCCCCGGCGCGAGCCTGGCGATGCGCGGTCGATGGCTGTCGGCACACCGATTGCCGTGCTCCCCGCGGTGAAACCTCGAAGCGGAGCTGCTGCATGACGACCAAACCGATGCGTATCGCCATGATCAGCGAGCACGCGTCGCCCCTGGCCAGCGTCGGCGGTGTCGATGCGGGCGGGCAGAACATCTACGTCGCCCACGTCGCCGCCTGTCTCGCGCGCATGGGCCACCACGTCGACGTGCTGACACGTCGGGACACACCGCATCTGCCGGCGGTCGTCGACCTGCGGCCCGCCCTGCTGAAGGAAAAGCCCAAGGGCTGGTTCGCC
>CAZZWY010000115.1:3560-9731 GCA_964657785.1 uncultured Acetobacteraceae bacterium | reverse complement strand
GCTTGCTGAGCAAATGACAAAAGGTGGCGCGCCGCGGCGCGCGGCATTCCGGGGACGCCGCCTCGGTTCGGCGATGGCGGCCGCGGTTGCCGCAGTCACCTTCGCCGGTTGCTCGAGCCTGCCCTTCATCGGCGAGAAGGCCGATGCGGAGGCGGCGTCGCCGGCGTCGCCCGCGGCATCGGCGCCCTCGGCCGCTGCGAGTGCGGCCATCGCCCGTGCCGACTACCGGGTCGAGGTCAAGGCGCCAGCGCCGCTCGCCAAGCTGCTCGACCAGTACCTCGACCTGTCGCGCTTCCAGACCGCGCAGGACGCGGATGCGATCGACGCCCCCGAGCTCGAGCGCCTGCGCCGCGCCGCGCCGGCCCAGGCGCGCGAGCTGCTGGAGACCCAGGGCTATTTCAACGCGACGGTGAGCGCCGAACGCATCGACGAGCCGGGGGCCGCCAAGCCGCTGATCCGCATCGTCGTCGAGCCCGGGCCGGTGACGCGGGTGGCGGCGGTCGACCTCTCCGCCACCGGGCCGCTGGCGCAGTCGGCCGACGCCGGCAACGCCGCCGCCCGGGCCGAATTGGCGCGTCTGCGCCGCGAGTGGCGCCTGAAGGCCGGCGACCCGTTCCAGCAGGTCACGTGGTCGGGCGCCAAGTCGGCGGCGATCGCCGGCGTGCGCGCCAACGGCTATGTCGCCGCCGACTACGCCCGGAGCGCTGCGCGAGTCGATGCGCCGGCGAACAGCGCCCGTCTGTCGGTCGAGATCGCGAGCGGCCCGCTCTACCTGCTCGGCCCGGTCCACATCACCGGCCTGGCGAACTATCCCGAGGACCCGGTGCTCAACCTGACGCAGTTCGGCATCGGCGACCCCTACAGCGACCAGCGGCTGCTCGACTACCAGGAACGACTGAAGAAGCTCGGGCTGTTCGAAGGCGCGTCGGTCACGATCGATCCCGCGCCGGCGACGTCCCAGGCGGCGCCGGTCGAGGTGCGGGTGCGCGAAGCGCCGATTCAGCAGGCGACCTTCGGCGTCGGCTACAGCACCAACACCGGACCCCGGGCGACGCTCGACTACACCAACCGGCGGCCGTTCGGCATCGACTGGATCGGCACCAGCAAGATCGCCCTCGGCCCGAGCAATCAGCAGATCGACGCCGACCTCACGTCCTACCCGCACAGCGACCTCTGGCGCAACTTCGTCGGCGGCACCCTGCAGCGCCTGAAAAGCGACGACCAGACGCTCAACGGCTACACCGTGCGCGCCGGCCGCTCGAAGGAAGACGCCCGCCTCGACCGGCGCTACTACCTGGAAGTGACCGATGCGAAGGTGCTGAACGACCAGCTCGACAGCAGCGGCGATGCCGTCACCGCGAACTACAACTGGCAGTACCGTGCCCTCGACAACGCGTTGCTGCCGAGCTCCGGCTATGCGCTGACGGCGCAGAGCGCGATCGGCTATGCGCGCGGCACGCGGGTGATCACGGGCGGTACGGAAGAATCCGCCAAAGGCCCGCTGGCGCGGCTCTACCTGCGGCTGAGCGCCTACCACCCGCTCGGCGCCTGGTTCGGCAGCGGCCGGATCGAGGCCGGGCAGATCATCTCCGGCAGCCCCGTCGGCATCCCCGACACCCTGCTGTTTCGCGCCGGCGGGACCGACTCGGTGCGCGGCTACGGCTACCGTCAGCTCGGGCCCAGCGTCAACGGCGTGACCGTCGGCGGCCGAACGCTCTTCACAGCGAGTATCGAGGCGGCGCATCCGATCGTCGAGCGCCACCCGGAGTTCCTGTACGCGTTGTTCGTCGACGCCGGCAACGCCGCCGACAGCTGGAACCAGATTTCGCCCAAGATCGGCTATGGCGCCGGCCTGCGCTGGCGCAGCCCCGTGGGCCCGCTCAGCCTCGACCTCGCCTACGGGCAAGCGGTTCAGCAGTTCCGGGTCCACCTGAGCGTCGGGGTCAAGTTCTGATGAGGGATGCGCCGCCCATGGCCGATGAACCCGTGCCGCCGACCTCACCCGCCCCGGTGACTCCCGGACCGCGCCGCGGGCTCGGCGCGAAGCTCCTCCTCGGCGTGCTCGGGCTGCTGCTGCTGGCGGTGCTGGTGGTCGGTGCCGGCGCGGGGTGGACACTCGGCACGGCGCCGGGAACCGCCTGGCTGCTGGCGCGGCTGCCGGGCGTGACCGTCGAGGGGCCGCGCGGCGCCCTGGCCGGCGACTTCAGCGCCCGCCGACTCGTCGTCGACCTGAACGGCGGCAGAACCCGGGCGACGCTCGGCGACGTCGGCTGGCGCGGTGTCTCGCTCGGGCGCGGCGACGGGCGGCCGTGGGCCCACCTGACGATCGAGGCGCTTTTCGCGGCGAGCGTCGACGTGGTCCTGGCGCCCGGCTCGGACGACAGGAAAAGCAGCCCGCCAAACCCCCCGGACAACCTCGAGTTGCCGGTCGAGGTCGAGCTGAAGTCGCTGAAGATCGGCGTGATCCATGCCACGCCGCTCGGCGCCGCGACGATCGACGGTCTCGACGCCGCCTTGCACCTCGGGGCCGAGGCCGGCGCGGTGCACCGCGTCGACCGGCTGGCGCTCCGCTACGGGCCCGTTGCGTTCGATGCCCGGGCGCGCATCGCCAGCGCCGCACCGATGGCGATGGACGCGACCGTCGACGCGTCGCAGGCCGCAGCCGGCAGCCTGCCCGCCTGGGCGGCGCAGCTTCACCTCGCTGGGCCGCTCGCTCGGCCGGTGCTCGACGCGAGCCTGCGCGCCGCGCCGGGGGCGCAAGGGGTGACCGCGCCGGCCCGGCCACAAGCGCCGAACCCGGGTCCCGCCCCCGTCCCGTCGCCGAACCCGAGCGGCCGGGCCCCGCAGACACTCGACCTGCACGCCGTGCTGCTGCCGTTCGCCGCCTGGCCGCTCGGCGACCTGACCGCCACCACCAAGGCGCTCGACCTCTCCGCCTTCGTCGCTACCGCGCCGAGCACCGCGCTCGACCTGGCCGCACGGGCGACCAGCAGCGGCACCGACCGCCCGGCCATCGTCAGCGTCGACCTGGTCAACGGCGCGCCGGGCCGGTACGACCAGGGCCGGCTGCCGGTGCGGTCGCTGCGGGCCGAGATCGCGGCACGCCCCGATCGGGCGAGCGAGATCGACCTGCGCTCGGTGGCGATCGCCTTCGGCGCCGGAGACTCGCTCGGAACAGACGCCGGCGGCGGCCGGATCGACGCGCACGGCCGCTGGTCACCGAGCGGCTGGCTGCTCGACGCCACGCTCGACGGCGTCACCGCGCGGCGCCTCGACGGCCGCGCCCCCGCGCTGACCTTGACCGGCCCGATCAGCGCGGCCGGCGGCGCCTCGGCCGCCGACGGCAAGGGCATCGACCTGAAGACCCGCCTGACCGGACCGCTGGTCGATGCCGGCAGCAGCCGGGCGGTGACGTTGACGCTCGACGCCTCGTTCGATCTCGCCGACGCGTCCAAGCGGCTGCGCCTGGCGACGCTCGCCGCCTCGGCGGGCAACGCCACCTTGAACGCCGCGGGCACTGCCACCCAGGCCGACCCGGCAGCGCCCTGGGTGGTCAAGGCCGACGCGTCGCTGCATGCGTTCGACCCCGCCGTCTGGCTGCCGGGCAACGACCGGTCCCCCTGGCGCGGCACCCGCAACCGGATCGACGCCCAGGTGGCGGTCGACGGCTCGGCAGCGCTGCCGGCGCCGGGCGGGTCGGCACTCGAGGCGCTCGCGGCGGCCAGTGGCCGGGCGACGCTCGCGATCGGCCAGGGCACCGTCCTCGCCGGCGTTCCCCTGGCCGGCACGGCGGCGGTGCAAAGCGCGGGGAGCGACGAGGCCAGGCTCCGCGCCGATCTCGTCGCCGGCGGCAACTCGCTGCAGGTCGACGGCCGCTTCGCGACCCGCGGCAAGGCGACGGGCGATGCCTTCGACCTGGCACTCGACGCCCGGACGCTCGCGACCCTGGCGCCGGTCTTCAAACTCTTCCAGCCCGCCGGCGCCGACACCACCCTCGCCGGCCGGGTCACGGCCCACGCCCGGCTCGACGGCCGCTGGCCGAACGTCGCCACCCGCGGCGACCTCGACGCCGAGGGCCTGCAGGTCGGCGCAGTGACGCTGCAACGGGCCGTGGCGCAATGGGTCGCGGGCACCGCCGCCACCGATCGGGTCTCGCTGAACGCGACGCTCGACCAGCTGCGCCTGCAGCCGAAGGGCGGCGCCCCCGGGCCGTCCCTCGAGGCCGCGACGCTGCAACTCGGCGGCACCGCCCGCGCCCACACGCTCGACGCCCGCCTGACGACGCGCGCCCGGCCGCCGGCCTGGGCCGAGGCGGCGACCGGCGTGGCAGCGTCGCCGGGGGCCGGCGCCGCCAGCGCGGCGACCACCGCAACCGGTTCATCGCGGCCCGCGACGAGCAGCGGCAGCGTCGCGCCGCCGACACGCCTGACGATCGCCACGCTAAGCGCCCGCGGTGGCCTGGTCGACCAGAAGGACGCTGCACTGTCCGGCTGGCGCGGCACCCTGCAGTCGATCGACGTCACCAGCAACGCCGGTCTCGTCGCGCCGCTGCTGCGAGGACGCGGTCTGGCATTCGAAGCGTTCTGGGCCGGCGGCCCGGTGCGTGCCGACGTCCAGCCGGGGCGGCTCGAGTTGCTCGGCGGGGCGATTCGCTGGAGCCAGCTCCGCTATGCCGCGGCCGCAGCCCCGGCGGCGCCGGTCCCCGGTTCCACGACGCGGGCTCGCGCTTCCACCGCCGTCACCGCGCCGCCCGCGGCAGCTGCCACCGCCCTTCCCCGCATCGACGTCGACGCGACGATCGAGCCGCTGCGGATCGCCCCGCTGCTGGCGCAGGCGCAGCCGAGCTTCGGCTGGGGCGGCGATCTCGGCGTCGGCGGACACCTCCGGCTGAAGAGCGGCGATGCGGCGGCAGCCGGCGTCGAGCTCGACGCCGTGCTCGAGCGCAGTGGCGGCGACCTCACCCTCACCGACGAGCTCGGCACCCGGCCGCTCGGACTCCGCGAAGCCCGGGTCGCGGTCCGCGCCGATCGGGGCCTCTGGAACGCCACCGCCCGGCTCGCCGGCAGCTCGCTCGGGACCGCGACCGTCGACGCGGCGCTCCGCACGTCGCGGCAGGTCCTGGTCCCGCCCGTCGAGGCGCCGCTCAGCGGCCGCGTCGCGCTCGACATCGCCGACCTCGGCGCGCTCGGCAGCTGGGTGCCGCCCGGCTGGCGCGTCGGCGGGGCGCTGCGGGCCGATGCCACGCTCGCCGGCAGCCTGGGCCGGCCCGACTACACCGGCCAGGTCGTCGGCAGCCACATCACCGCCCGCAACTTCCTGGAAGGCGTGAACGCGACCGACGGCGACCTGCTGGTGCGCCTGACCGGGACCACCGCGACCCTCGACCATTTCACGGCCAAGGGCGGCGACGGCAGCCTGCGGGTGACCGGCCTCGCCAGCTTCGAGGACGCGCCCGACGTCAAGCTCGAGATCAGTGCCGACAAGTTCCAGGTGCTCGGCCGGATCGACCGCAAGGTCGTCGCCAGCGGCCATGCCGCGGTGCACATGGATGCCCGGGCGACCGCGGTGACCGGCCAGTTCAGTGTCGACCAGGGCCTCTTCGACATCACCCGCAGCGACGCGCCCAAGCTCGACGAAGACATCACGGTGGTCCGGGCCGCGGGCGTGCTGTCCCCGGCGGCAGCGGCATCGGCCGCCGCCTCACCGGGCAACAACGCGCCGGTGCCGGTCGTGACCAGCGTGGCCGGTCCACCGGCCGCAGCCGGTGCTCCCGCGGCGACCGCAGCCCGCGCGATCGACCTGAACCTGCAGCTGGATCTCGGCCAGCAGCTCGCGATCCGTGGCCACGGCCTCGCAGCGCGCCTGGCCGGCACCCTCAGGGTCAGCTCGCCGGACAGCAAGCTGGCCGTCAACGGCACGGTCAGCGTCGTCGAGGGCACGTTCAAGGCCTATGGGCAAGACCTGGTGATCGACCGCGGCCTGATCGCCTTCACCGGCCCGGTCGACCGGCCCCGGCTCGACATCGAGGCGACCCGGCCGAAGCTCGAGAACGTCAAGGTGGGCGTCACCATCACCGGCAGCGTCGCGAACCCGCGCATCCGCCTCTTCTCGGAGCCCGATCTGTCGGACGTCGACAAGCTGAGCTGGCTGGTCGTCGGCCGCGGGTCCGAC
>CAZZWY010000115.1:2397-3550 GCA_964657785.1 uncultured Acetobacteraceae bacterium | reverse complement strand
GCAAAGCGCAGCCATGGCACTCGTCTCCGGCGAAGGCAACGGCGAGCCCGGCATCACCGACCGGGTCACCAAGGCGCTCGGCCTGGATGAGCTGTCGCTCGGCCAGTCGGACGGCACCGTCAAGCAGACGGTGGTCAACCTCGGCAAGAAGCTGTCCGACCGCTGGACGATCGGCTACCAGGGGGGCTTGAACGCCGCGGCCGGCAGCGTCCAGCTGATCTACAAGGTCGCCCAGCGCCTCACGGTGCGCGCCCAGGCGGGCACCGAAAGCTCGCTCGACCTGATCTGGACCTGGCGCTGGCAGTGAACTTCCGGTCAAGAGCGCTCATCGGCGGGGGGGGCCGGCTGCCACCGGCTGGCCTTCAGTGCCGGGTGGACTCCACGGCGGCCGCGTCGGACTCGGGGTAACGCTGGGCTCCGCCCGAGGCGAGCGCCCGTTCCGTCTCGAGCAATTCGTTGGCGATACGGTCGATGTGCCCCGTGCGGCAGGCGCTCCATTCCGGCTCGGCGTACGCTTCCGCCAGCTCCGTTCGGAGCCGTGCGTATTTGCCTGAGAGTTGATCGTTCGTCATTACAACCTCCATCACCTCTGGGATTGGTGCGGTGCAACATGCAAGTTCCAGGCCGGACCGGACGACCCGTCGAAGTGCGTTGTGCGCCCGCAGCATGCCGGCTGGACGTGACGCGGCGGTGACGCTCTACACTCGCCGTTGCCGCACGGTTGCCCCGGGGAGACCCTGCGGCGGATGTCGCTCGCCGTAGTTCAATGGATAGAACGGCCGCCTCCTAAGCGGCAAATACAGGTTCGATTCCTGTCGGCGGGACCAGTCGCGCTCCAGAGGTCGAGCGCTTCCCCCGGAATGCTCGCCGACGCGCTGGCGCGTGCTCCGCGGCGTTCTCCGACCGCCCGGCAGCGGTTCCACCGGCAAGCCCGCTGCAGCGCCGGCCGCACGATCCAGGTCTTTCAACCCAAGGAGTGCGCCATGTCTGGACCCGGACTGATTTTCTGGATCATCGGATTCCCGTTCGTGCTCGCGGTCGTCGAGCTGGTGCGAACCTTCTCGGCGATCCGCGCAACGCCGCGTTCCGGCAGCGGTCGGGGCGACTGGAGCCGCGCCCTGAACGTCAACGCCTGAACGAAAACGGGCGCTGG
>CAZZWY010000115.1:0-2387 GCA_964657785.1 uncultured Acetobacteraceae bacterium | reverse complement strand
GACGCCAGCGCCCGTCGACGTTGCGGTGAGAGCGGCTCGGCGCCGCTCGTCACACAACGCGTTAGCGGTAGATGTCCTGCGCCCGCGCCGTCTTCCAGTTGTTCTCGAGATACGACGCGTCCTCGTCGGTGCGCGGGCGAACGCCCATCAGGATGCCGCCCTCCTTGATCGCCTGGTCGTACCGCTTGACGCGCTCTTCGGGCAGGTTCCAGCCGACCAGCGCACCGATGATGCCCCCGGTCGCCGCACCCGCGCCCGCGCCGGCCACCGCCGCCGCCAACGGGCCGGCGATCACCAGACCGAGGCCGGGCAGCACCAGCGAGGTGCCGACGGCCGCCACCGCCGCGGCGATCGCCCCCAGCGTGCCGCCGATCGCGCCACCCACCCCGGCGCCCTCGGCCGCCTTGTTGCCGAGCTCGGTTTCAGTGCCGGCGTTGACGAAGTGGCGCTTCTTGGTGTCCTCGGACATCACCAGGTCGACGTCGTCTTTGCTGTAGCCACGCTCGGTGAGCGCGTTGTAGCCGAGTTCGGCGCTGTCGCGGTCGGGGAACAGGCCGGTCATCAGAGGGCGGTCGGTGCTCATGTCGGTATCCTTTGGATGAATGTCGGTTCTCGGGAAGGGTGGGAAGCCGTCGCCGGAATGGCACGGTTGTTCGGCACTCGCCGTCGATGTCATGACCCCGAAAGTCTCTCGCGGTGCGCACGGCGGAAATGCCGGACGCCGTCGCTCGAGCAACGGCGCCCGCGGTCCGATCGGATGTGAGCCGGCTCCTACGCGGCACGGTTGATGCGAAGGCCCCTCGGCAGCGAGCGCGGGCGCTGCCACCGGTTCGACATCTGGACTCGAGCCGACCCGCTTCTCGCCGCTTGCGCTGGCAACGCTCGCGTCAGACTCCCGCCACGATCTCAGCCGAGAATCCCAGCAACGAAGCGCGAGGCTTGCACTCATGCCGACTCTTGCCCCCCGACATCCCCTGCCCCGCTACGCGCTCGGGCTGCTCGCCACCTTCGCCGGTGCCGGTCTCGTGAACGTGACCGGCTCGATGTGGCCGCTCGCCCTCGGCGGCGCCTTGTCGGTGATGTGGACCGCGCCGCTGGTCTCGGCGATCTGGGGTCGACGACGCTGAAGCCGCCCAGCCGTGCCGGGTCGATGCCCGAGAGCGGCTAAACCGATCGAGCGCCTGGGAAGGCACAATCCGCCGCGCATCGCCCCCGACCGCCGACATCGGCCCGGGCCCGAGTTCCACTTCCGTCGCGCTGGTGCCCATCCTCTCCCGACCCGTCGGTCTGCGTCCGCTGACCGCCTTGCTGATCGCGATCACCCTCGTCTTCGCAGCGTCCGAGCAGTTCGCGCTGACCAGCCCGTGGTGGCTCGAGCTCTCCCGTTACCTGCCCTACCCCGTCTTCCTCGCCCCGCCGGTGCTCGCGCTCGGGCTCTCTGCCTTCCTCGGCCGGGGGTGGCGCGCGGCGAGCGTGGCGGCGGTGCTGCTGGTCGCGATCGTCACGATGGATTTCCACTGGCACTTCGGCGAGGGCGAGCTGCCCGCCGGCGGCCGGCCGGTGCGGTTGATGACCTACAACATCAAGGCGTACAAGGCGGTCGAGCGCCGCGACGGCTTCGAGGCACTCGGGCGTGAAGTCGCGCTGCGCGATCCCGACATCCTCGTCATGCAGGACACGCAGACGAACCCGGAGGGGTCGATCTTCGACGCGAGCGGCCCGATCTTCGGCCTGCCGAACGTCTTCGTCACCTCGGGCTACATCGTCGCGGCACGGGTGCCGCTGCGCGACTGCGCGACGCGGCTGACACCGGACGGGCGCTTCGCCTTCGTCTCGTGCGTGGTCGAGGTGGGCGGCCGCGCGGCGACCGTCGTCACCGCGCACTTCGAGTCGCCCAGGCGCGGGCTGGTCGCGGCAAAGCGCGAGGGGCTCGACGGCGCGGTCGACTGGCAGCGCAACTACGCCGAGCGGCTGATGCAGTCGCGCGGGCTCGCCACCGTGCTGGAATCGTCGCCGCGCCCGCTGATCGTCGCGGGCGACCTGAACGCACCCGAGGCGTCGCCGGTGGTCGGCAACCTGCTCGGTCTCGGCCTGCGCGATGCCTTCTCCGCCGCCGGCACCGGCTACGGCTACAGCTACGGCGACGCGCTGCCGCTGCGCATCGCGTTCCTGCGGATCGATCACATCCTGGTCAGCGACGCGCTCAAGCCGCTCGTCACGGCATGCGTGATCGACAAGCTGCCGCGCAAGAACGAACGACCGAGCGATCACGCGCCGGTGATGGTGACCCTGATCGACTAGGTGATTGGCTCCCTCCACCGCTGCGAAAGGGTCGGGGTGGGCGCCGACGCAAGGCATCGGCGGCCTGCGTTGCCCCCATCACTTCC
>CAZZWY010000114.1:0-9770 GCA_964657785.1 uncultured Acetobacteraceae bacterium | reverse complement strand
AGTGTCGACAGGTACGGTCATCGGGCGGTCATCGGCGAGAGGGCAGTGGAGGGAGCGAGATCACGCGATCCTTTCGAGATCGCGACCAGGCAGTCGGCCAGCACGCCGGCGGCCTCGCCCATGCGCGGGCCGGGGCGGATCAGCAACTCGTAGCGATCCGGCGGAAAACCGCAGGTGCGACCATTTTGCAGCGCCGCGAGCGACGACCAGCCCGGCCGCCTGCCCATCTCGAGCAGGCTGGCGCCAGCGGCCATGATGAGGTCGGGCCGGGTGCGCACGACATACTCCGGGTTCAGTTTCGGGAACGGTCCGAGCTCGGCGGGTACCGCGTTGGCCAGGCCGAGCTCGGTCAGCGTCTCGCCGATGAAGGAGCTGGCGCCGGCCGCGTAGGGCGAGGTGTCGACCTCGACGTAGACCCGCCCGCCGCGCAACGCGGGCGGCACCCGCGCGGCGGCGTCGCGGGTCGCGCGTTCGATCGCGCTCCAGAGCCGGCCAGCCTCGGCGGGCGTGCCCAGCATGAGCGCGAGCACGTCGAGGCTGTGCCGCACCTCGGCGCGATTGCGCGACTCGAGCACGACGACGCTGACGCCGAGCGACTCGAGCCGCCCGGTGACGCGCGCCGAGGCGCTCGCCAGCACCACGTCGGGCTTGAGCGCGACGATGCGCTCGACCTGCGCGTCGTCGAGGCCGCCGAGCTTGGGCAGCGCGAGCACGCTCGCCGGCCAGTTCGAGAAACGGTCGGTGCCGACCAGCCGCCCGCAGCCGCCGAGCGCACAGACGCTTTCGGTGAGCGACGGCAGCAGGCTGACGATGCGCCGGGGCGGTGCCGCGAACTCGAGGCGCTGGCCGCGGTCGTCGTGCAGCACGGTCTGCGAGCGAGCTTCGCCGGCGGCCACCCCGAGCACGACGCTCAAGGCGAAGAGTCCGAACAGGCCGAACCGTCGGCGCATCGCGGGCATCATGGCGTGGCTCGGTGCGGCGCGGTCACGGCCGCTTCACGGCCATCTCGATGCCGGCCACCATCAGCGTCACCGCGGCGCACCGGGTCGCGACGGCCTGGTGCAGCCAGCCGAGATCGTCGACGAAGCGACGGGCTTCCCGGCCCATCGGCACGACCCCCAGGCCGATCTCGTTGCCGACCAGCACCACCGGCCCCGGCGACGCGGCGACCGCGTCGACCAGGGCGATCACCGCCGCCTCGAGCGCCGCATCGTCGAGCGCGTCGGCGGCGTCGGCGGGCATCCTCAGGTTGGTGAGCCAGAGCGTCAGGCAGTCGACGACCAGCAGCCGGCCGGGCGCCGCCTGCGCGCCGATCGCCTCCGCGAGCGCATGCGGCGCCTCGAGCGTCCGCAGGCCGGGCGCACGAAGCAGGCGGTCCGCCCGGTGGCGGTCGATGCGCTCGCGCATGTCGTCGTCTCCCGGCAAGGCGGTCGCGATCAGCAGCGCCGAGCGGCCCGGCGCCGCCAGCCAGGCGGTGGCCCGCGACTCGGCGCAGCGCGACTTGCCGCTGCGCTGGCCGCCGAGGATCAGCTCCGTGTGCACGATGGCGCCAGGGCGCTCAGAGGCCATTGCCGTCGTAGCGGATGCCGAGCCAGGCCTGCCGGCCGAGGCCCTGGTAGGCGAGCGCGGGTTCGACGCGGTGGTCGAGCGCGTTCAACAACTTCGCCTCGAGCCGCCATTGCGGCAGGAAGCGCCAGCCGGTGCGCAGGTCGACGACCGCGTAGCCGCCGAGCCGCGTGCCGCTGTCGGGCCGCGAGCCGACGTCGGCGATCGAGCCGCCGACCGACCATGGGCCGGTCGCGTAGTCGGCGATCAGCGACTCCTGGTGCGCCGAGCGCCGCGGCAGGCGGGCGCCGCTGTCCGCGTCCTTGGCATCGAGGAAATCGACCGTGCCACGCACCGCGAGCCCCCCCCAGCGGCTGCCGGCGGTCAGGGTCACGCCCTGCATCCGCGCCCGCGAGGTGTTGTTCGCACAGCCGGAGGTGTCGTCGGTCGGGCAGTGCGAGGGGTCGGGGTCGTAGCCGATCAGGTCCGACATGCGATTGCGGTAGACCGTGGCCGAGGCGGTCGAGGGGCCCGACCGCCACTCGGCGCCGACCTCGACGCTGCGGCCGCGTTCGGGCCGGATCGTCGCGACGCCGTAGTTCGGGAAGTAGAGGTCGTTGAAGCTGGGGGCACGGAAGGTCGTGCCGGCGCGCGCCCGGAGCTTCCACGCCGACGACAGCGCGAAGGCGTAGCCGACGCTGCCGGTGGTGTTGCCGCCGTAGACCGAATTGGTGTCGTGGCGAACGCTCGCCTCGACGGTCTGGGCGCCGAAGAGGCCCGAATAGCCGAGCACCGCCGCGTTGTTGTGGCGGGCCCGCTCGCCGTCGAAGCCGTCGGCGTCGACGCGTTCGCGCAGGAATTCGTAGCCGAGCAGGAGCTGCTGGTCGGCACTGAAATTGAGGGCGTTCTGCCACGTCGCCTGATCGCGGGCGGTCTTGTATCGCGAGAGCACGCGGCCGCCGCTCGTCGAATCGTCGAGATCGTGCGCGAGTTGCGCGGTGGTCGTCCACAGCGACGAGACCTCGCCGCGGTAGTCGAGCGAGGCGATGCGGGTGCGCAGGTCGGTGACGAAGTCGGCCGACGGATCGCCGAGGTACGTGGGCGGAAAGTAATCGGCGCCGTCGTAATGCGTCTTCAGCCGCGTGTCGGTCACCCCGACGCCGATCCGGTGCCCCGCGGCCGGCGTGTACCCGAGCTGCAACGAGCCGGCATTGCGGGCGAAGCCGTCGGCGTCGGGGTTGTAGAGGCCGTACGGGTCGTTCGGGCGGACCGCGGAGACGCCGCGGCTGCGTTCGCGGCCGATGTGGGCCGCGTAGTCGAAGGCGCCGGCAACGCCGCCGATGCCGAGATCGCCCTGGCTCGACCGCTCGCCGCCGACCGCGAGGCTGCCGGTCACGCGCGGGCTGCCGGGCTGGCCTCGGCGGGTGAAGATCTGCACCACGCCGCCGACCGCGTCGGCGCCGTAGAGGCTCGATGCCGGGCCCCGCAGCACCTCGACGTGGTCGATCTGCGCCAAGCTCAGCGCCTCGAATTCGGCCTGGCCGAGCGTTGCCGACCCGACGCGCACGCCGTCGATGAGCACGACCGTGCTGTTCGTGCTCGCCCCGCGTAAAAAGTAGCCCGAGGTCTGGCCGGGCCCGCCGTTGCGCGTCACCTGCATGCCGGCCTCCCGGCGCAGCAGCTCTTCGACCGAATCGGCGGTCGTGTCCCGGATCGTCTCGGCGGAGATCAGCGTGATGTCGGCGGTGCTTCGGGCGAGGGGTTGCGGCTCGCGGGTACCGACGACGACGACCGGGTCGAGCGGGACCGTCGGCGCCTGGGCAGTGGCCGCGAGCGGCCAGGCGAGACAGGTGGAGGGAATGCAGGCGAGCGCACGCAGACGCCGTGACAGCACCGTCGCGCGGCGCGCGGGGCGAGGGGTCGACATGATGAAAACAGGGTCCGAAGGGCCAGGCGAGCCGCTTCCCCGCGACCACCTGCGAAATGAGCGCGCCGAAGCCGGCGGCGCCCGCGTGTTGGCCGGTATCCGGGCTGGACGGAGCGACCCCGGCGACCTTCCCGAAAGCGAGCTTTCAGTGGCGTTGCACCGGGACTGACGCGTGCCGACCGACATGAATGGGGTCGTTGCGCATCGTCCGACTGACCGTTGCGGGGGCAGCGCAGGCTGATCCGGAGGCGTCGTGACGACAAGCTCGCGGACTCCTGCTTCCCGTTTAACTGTGGCGACAAGAACGTCGCCACGGGCACCAACCGAACCATTCTACGATGGCCGCCGTCTCGTCCTCGCGAGGCGCTGTCCTCGTCCACCCGGTGTTACAAGGGCCGACTCATCCGGAGAACGCATGAACGCACTTCGCGGCCTGGCGCTGCTGCTGCTCTTCCAGGTCGCGGGCGAGGGGCTCACGCACGTCCTCGCGCTGCCGTTTCCGGGACCGGTCGTCGGGCTGGTGCTGATGCTGATCGGGCTCGCCTGGGCGCCGCTCCGCGAGCCGGTGAGCGCGGCGGCGGAGGTGCTGCTCTCGCACCTCTCGCTGCTGTTCGTGCCGGTCGGCGTCGGCGTCGTCACGCATCTCGATCTGGTCGCCCGCTACGGCGTGGAGTTGCTCGCGACGATCGTGCTGTCGACCTGGGCCGGCATGGCGGTCACCGCCCTCGTGCTGAAGCGCCTGCTGCGCAGCGCCGCCGCGGAGGGCGGGCGGTGAACGACTTCGTCCAGCTCTGGGTCTATCTTTCCTCGACGCCGCTCTTCGGCCTGACCGCGACCCTCGTGACCTACGTCGCTGCCGCTGGCGCCTACGAGCGCCTCGACCGGGCGCCGTGGGCGAATCCGGTGCTGTGGTCGGTGCTGGTGCTGGGCGGTCTGCTGGTCGCGACAAGGACGCCCTACCCGACCTACTTCGCCGGTGCGCAGTTCGTGCACGTGCTGCTCGGCCCGGCGGTCGTGGCGCTGGCCTGGCCGCTCTGGCTGCGACGCCTGGAGCTGCGCGGCCGGGCCGGCGCGCTCATCGTCGCGGCGCTCCTGGGCGGGCTGACGGCCGGCGGCACGGCGGTGCTCGCGGCGTGGGCGCTCGGCATGCCGGCGGACATCGTTCGCTCTGTCGCGGCGAAGTCGGTGACGGCGCCGGTCGCGATGGGCATCGCCGAGCGCATCGGCGGCGTGCCGGCGCTGGCCGCGGTGTTCGCGGTGCTGACCGGGCTGGTCGGCGCGCTGTCCGACAAGGCCCTCTTCGGCCTGCTGCGCATCGAGTCACGCGCAGCGCGCGGCTTCGCGCTCGGCACCGCCTCGCACGGCATCGGTGCGGCGCGGGCCCTGCAGCTCGACGCCGATTCGGGCGCCTACGCCGGCATCGCGCTCGGCCTGCAGGTGCTGCTCGCGTCGCTGCTGATCCCGTTGCTGGCGCGCTGGCTGGGATGAATCCGGGTTCAGGCCTTTACGCCGACGATCACGCTGGAGGCCTTGAACATCGCCGTCGCCGGGCTGCCCTGCCGCAACGCCAGCGAGCGGGCACTTTCATCGGTGACGATCGCGACGATGCTCGCGCCACTCGCGAGCGCCAGTTCGATCTCGGTGTTCACGGCGCCGGCCGCGACCCGCGTCACCGTGCCGGCGAGCTGGTTGCGGGCCGAGAGCTTCACGTCAGCGCCGTCGGTCAGCAGCAGGATCGACGATGCCTTCACCAGCGCGAACGCCTCGCGGCCGATCTCGAGGCCGAGCTCCTCGCGGCTCTCGCGCGTCACCGTCGCGACGATGCGCAGGCCCGCGCCCGCCTCGATCTCGATCTCGTCGTTGATCGCGCCGGCGCGAATCGAGGTCACGGTGCCGGCGAAGTGATTTCTGGCGCTGGTTTTCATTGCACGGAGCTCGGGGAGTCTGGGAGGGAATTATTGTGGCATCGCGCTCGGCGCGGCCCTGCCGAGCGCCTCAGCGTCCCGCATCGCCTGCCTGTCGTTGCCGCGCGAGCAGGCGCTGGGCGAGCGGGAGGCGCTCCCTCAGCCGCGCCAGCCGGGCGCACGCCGGCGGGTGCGTCTCGACGACGCTCTCCACCGGCGCGTTCGCCGCGCATTCGGCGGCCAGAAACTCCAGCTGGTGCCGCGGGTCGAAGCCGGCCCAGCTCGCCATCAGCAAGCCCAGCTCGTCGGCCTCGAACTCGCCCTGCTGCAGCACCGGCTCCATCGCCTTGAGGAGGCCCAGGTCGAAGTCCATCTCGGCGTAGACGTCGGCCACGCTGCGCGGCACCTGGCGCGGCAACAGCATGCGTGCGAAAGTCAATGCCTGCCGCTGGTGCTCGAGGATGCTGTGCGCCATCTCGTGGGCGAGCACGAAGGCGAGGGCGTCGGCGCCGAGCCGTTTGCGGTCGATGAACGCCTCCGAGACAATCACCTGTCCGCCTGCGAGGGCCATCGCGTGGAGGTCGGCGTCCCGCACGACGACGAGCGACCAAGGCAACGCCTGCGCCCGGGGCGTCTGCTGGCGCGCGACGACGACCAATCGGCCGAACAGTCGCGCCAGACGATCGCAGTATCTCGAGCAACCGAGCTGGTGCGTTCGTCGCGCCTGCGCCACCACGCCCGCGAGCACGCCTGACGAGGCCCGGTCGAATTCGGCCGCCGACCACCCGAGCCCCACCGGCTCGTAGGCCAGCTGCAGCGCCTGCGAAGGCGCGCCGGCGGCGAGCGCCAGCACGAGTAGCGAGATGCGTTGCAGATTGCGCAGGGCCATCGTCTACCCCTCGGTTCACGTCGGTGGAGTTCCCCTTCCAGGACCGCGTTTTCGCCAGAGCAAGCGTCGAGCCGCAGTCGTTGCAGGGGGCTACACCTCGTCAAACGGGAAAGCGGGCGCAATCCGGACAGTGCCGAAGTCATCGAACGATCGACATGAGGCGCGGACCGGGAGCGCGCGCAGCGGGCTTTGGGCTGTCGCCTCGATGGAGCGGTCAGATGCCCGCGCCTCACCTGAATAGTGCGACCGATATCGAGCGCCTGCCTGGGTTCACTTTTTACTTTCCGAACGTGTCGCCGACTTCGCATACAGGTAGTACGTCGAATAAGGCCTCTTGGAGCGGGCACCCCAACCGTCAGGAAACTGATGCACTTCTATTCGCTGCACATCAGCCTCAACAATGTACGTTGCGCCTTCTACCAAATGCGCGTGCAGTAGGAATTCCCGCTCGTTTACCCATTCGAAGTAAGCGCCGGCGTCTTGACGAGACACCACTCGGCCGGGAGCCTTTGTGAACTGCAGTACGTGGTCTTGATAAATGGCGACCACGACGACCTGCTCGACGGAGGCGGCCGTCGCCAAAATCGATACGCAGGCCGCTGCGACTACCAAGACTGACCGAAAGCAGAACATGAAGTACACGGGAAGGTGTTCGGGGATCTAACGTTTGAGTTGAGCGGCGGCCAAGCCGTCCCCTCGAATGATGGGTTGGGCCGAGCACTGCTCAAAACACTCGCTTACACCGCCTTCATTCCAATGAAATGAGCGCTCCGGAATCGCACGCCACGCCTGTCGGGCCAAAGCCGAGCCTCTGGCTTGTTGGCTCGCTGGTGGGTAGCCCTGCGCACTGACGAGCCGCACAGACCTGATGGGTGCCATGACGCTGGGGCAGCCTGCGTCTGAGTTGAATCGTGCAACACAAGTGCGAAACCTCGGCGTTCGTCCGAGCCGGTTGCCACAAGCTCCATGGGAATGCCGGCCGGCACACTGAACGCTTCCCCGGCGTTGGCGCGCTTTAAGCCCGATGGCGTTTCCACGCACTGCTCGCCGGAAACCACATAGAACGCCTCTGGCCCTGGGTGGGTATGGGTGCGAGACCGCTGACCCGGCTCCATGACAGCGTAAGCGAGCGTGGCCGTGTAGCTCTTTGCTTCAGACAGCGCTAGAGGGCCGACCTGCGCTGCGAGCTTGCCCCCGCGGTGATGAGCGGCGTGGGTGGCGGCCGGCACGATTTCGCTCAGCCAATAGGCGCCTGCCTCGCCGACCACGGTGCCGCGCTTGCTGCGGGCCGCGTCCGCGGCCGGCTTGGAGGTGAAGCGATAGAGTAACCAAACCGCCGACCCGGTGTCGAACTGAAGGCCGGGCACGTGGGCCAAATTGAAACAGCCTTGCGCCGGCCGCGGGGTTTCGGCACGCAAGTCGACGCAGCGCATCTCATTTGCGGTGGCTGGGCTATTCGACGCGTGGCTCTGAGCGCTGGCGGGCAAGGCACTCAACATGCTCAGGATACCGACTGCCCCGGCTGCAACATGGACAAGACTTTGCATATGAGCTCTACGATCAATGCGATGACGAGTTATGTGCGGGCCAACGTTTGACATGACCGGCGAGCGCGGGCGGGCAGCGCAAGGTCGAGAATGAAATGACGGCCTGGAGCCGCCTGCCGGAGCGAGTCCGCTCGATGTAAGGGTTCGGCCGCAACTTGGCTGCGCTAAGAGGAGCCTTGGTTTGATTGGACATGAGTTTCACCCGGAAGGTGCCATGGCGGAACCGACTTGGTTTGACCGGGCTTTAACCCGCCGATATGACTGAGGATGTCTCGGTAGCGCGGATCAGTGGGCTTGACTTGAAAGATCGCATCGCCCACAGCGAAATTCTTCTCGGCGCGAAGCTGCAAGTTGACGGTGCCATCGTCAAGCATGGTGGCAGCGCCGATGGAGGGAACAGGTTGCGCCATTCCGTTTACAGCGCAACTAAAATTGCGGCCCCCGCGAACATAGCTGCCTCGTGAGCGACATTATTCGTGCGATGGAAATTTCATTGTTCGCGGCCCAACCCGTTGTCGACCTCGCATCGTCCAGCCGACGAGGCCGAAGCCGGCGAGCAGCATCGCCCAGGACTCGGGTTCCGGAACGGCTGCGGCAAGGGGCGGGGCGATGCCGCTCGGCACGCCGACGATCGTGAACGCGGAATAGGCCGGGTCGTCGATGCTGAAGGTCGGGTCGACCTCGGTCGAGACGTCGCCGAAGATGTTGAGGGCGCCCCCTCCGTCGACATCGTTGTACTGGAGCAGGACGTTGGCATCGAGGTGGACGGTGATGTCGCTGTTCGACCAGACCCAGATCGACTGGTCGAGCACTTTGCCGCTGCCACCGCAGTTCTGGCAGAACGAATCACCGTAGGGGCCTGCCTGGTAGCTGGTCTGAAGCGAGAGGCCGCCGGAGCTCGGGAGATAGGGCGTCAGTCGGACGGGGACGACCTGCAGGGTCGCCGAGGCAACGGCGTTCCAGTCCTTCGTGGGTGCGCTGTCGCTGTGACCGTCGACGAGGTGCACGGGTTGGCCGCTGCCGTCGGACAGGTGGATCGCGGTGCTGTACACCTGACCGTACATGTGGAGCGGCACCAGCGTATTGGGCGCGCCCTGAACCTGGAAGGTATAGCTGTAGTCGGCGATCGAGCTGTTCTCGTAAGTGCCGCTCTGGAGCAGCGGCCCGCCGCCGGGCGCAAAAACGGCCGACGCGAGCGCATAGCCTCCGCGCCAGCCGCTTGCGAAGGCGTAGCCGCCGCCAATGTTCAGGCCGTGGGCGAGAGGCACGTTCGAGAAGCCCACATCGCAACCGCCGCTGATGTAAGGGGTGCACGTCCTGGCATTGAGCTGGGTAATTTCATTCGTCGCCTGCGCCGCGGTGGGGCCGAGCGCGGCGGCGGCGCCGGCGAGCGCCCACGACGCAAATTTGTTCGACACCGTCGGAAAGCGCTGTGTCGACATCGCGCGAAGGTGAATTCGTTTCGGTAGAGGTGTCATCGCAGATGTTCCGGTCGGGGTTGGAGTGAGGGAGGCTCAGTCCATCGAACGAGATTGCGATTGCGATTCCGACATCGTTCTGCGCTGGTACAACCCCCCGATCTCGGTGTCAATCCGGACCCGGGCCGGCCGACGGCGCTTCGCCGATGACGCCGTCGCGAAGGTAGAACGCCGCTGCGCCGAAGCGTTCGAGGTCCTGCGGGTCGTGGGTGATCATCAGCATCGGGATGTCCACGCGTTGCAGCACGTCGTCGAGTTCGGCGCGGAGCCGCTCGCGCAGGGGAGGATCGAGGGCCGAGAACGGCTCGTCGAGCAGCAGCAGACGCGGTGCGTGCGCGAGCGCCCGGGCGAGCGCGGTGCGCTGGCGTTGGCCGCCCGAGAGTTCGCCCGGCCGCTGCCCGGCGACGGCGCTCAGCTCGAACACGCGCAGCCAGTGCTCGACCGCCTCGCCGCCGGCGTCGCGCGGCGGATTGTGCAAGC
>CAZZWY010000113.1:0-9771 GCA_964657785.1 uncultured Acetobacteraceae bacterium | reverse complement strand
CGTGGGCGACAGCGTCTGGCTCGAGTTTCCGCCAGAGCTCACCCGCATCTATGCCTGACGGCCTGTCTCTTCCCTCGTCTTTTCCTTCATTCCCCGGAGCACGTCCCCTCATGAAAAAGAACCTCCTCGCAGCCGCCTTCGGCATCGGCCTGGCGCTGCCCGCGCTCGCTCAGCAGATCACGGTCGTCAACTTCGGCGGTGCGAACGCGAACGCGCAGAAGAAGGCCTACTACGAGCCCTTCGAGAAGGCCGGAATGAAGGTCGTGCCGGTCGAATACAACGGCGAGCAGGCCAAGATCAAGGCGATGGTCGAGACCAAGAAGGTGACGTGGGACGTGGTCGAGGTCGAGTCCCCCGATGTGCAGCGCGGCTGCGACGAGGGCCTCTTCGAGAAGCTCGACTACTCGAAGATCGGCACCAAGAGCGACTTCCTTCCAGCGGCGGTGACCGAATGCGGCGTCGGCGTCTTCGTCTGGTCGACGGTGATGGCCTACAACGGCGACAAGCTGCAGTCCGGCCCGAAGACCTGGGCCGATTTCTTCGACACCAAGAAGTTCGCCGGCAAGCGCGGCATGAGGAAGGGCGCTCGCTACAACGTCGAATTCGCCCTCATGGCCGACGGCGTCAAGCCGGGCGACGTCTACAAGGTGCTCGCCACCAAGGACGGCGCCGACCGCGCCTTCAAGAAACTCACCGAACTCAAGCCCAGCATCCAGTGGTGGGAAGCGGGCGCGCAGCCGCCGCAGTTCCTCGTGGCCGGCGACGTCGTGATGACGACCGTCTACAACGGCCGGATCGATGCCGCGAACCGCGAAGGCAAGAACCTGAAGATCACCTGGACCGGTGGCATCTTCGACCTCGATTACTGGGTCATTCCGAAAGGGTCGCCGAACAAGGACGCCGCGCTCAAGTTCATCAACTTCGCGAGTACGCCGGAGGCACAGGCCGAGTACGCGAAGAACATCGCCTACGGTCCGACCAACAGCAAAGCCCTCGCCAAGCTCGACGCGAAGACGCTCGGCAACCTGCCGACCGCGCCGGCCAACGCCGCCGACGCGCTGCAGTTCGACCTGAAGTTCTGGGCCGACCAGGGCGAGCAGCTCGAGAAGCGGTTCGCGTCGTGGTCGGCGCAGTGACGCCGCCGCGCGCATGAGCTCGACCCTCGCCGCCGCGACACCCGCCCTCGGGACAGGCGAGGGCGATCCCCGCGCGCTGCTGCAATCGCTCGCCCGGGCCGAGAAGCAGCGCAAGCTCCGGGCGATTTCGCTCACGCTGCCGCTGCTGCTGTTCCTCGCGCTGACTTTCCTGGTGCCGATCGGCGTGCTGCTCAAGCGCGCGGTCGAGAACCCCGAGGTCGCCAACGCCCTGCCGCGGACGGCCGACGCGCTCGCCGGCTGGAACCGCGGCGGCCTGCCGCCGGCGGAGGCCTACGCGGCGCTGACACGCGACCTGGCGAGCCTTCCGGACAGCGCCGACGCCGGGGCGCTCGCCCGCCGCCTCAACAGCGAGATGCCCGGCGCTCGATCGCTCGTGATGAGCACCTACCGGGCCTTGCCGCTGCCCGGAACCACGCCCGCGAGCAGCCCCGCCGACGTGAAGGCGGCGCTGCTCGCGCTCGACGCCCGCTGGTCCGAGCCGCCGTATTGGCAGGCGATCGCCAAGAACGCGTCGCGCTGGACGCCCGACTACCTGCTCGCCGCCGTCGACCTGCGGCGCGATGCCCGGGGTGACGTGGAGCGGGTCGACGAATCGCAGCGCGCCTTCGGCCGGATCCTCGTCCGCACCTTCGAGATCAGCCTGACGGTGACGCTCTGGTGCCTGTTCCTCGCCTACCCGCTCGCCTACTGGCTGACGACGCTGAAGACCCGCCAGGCCAACGTGCTGATGATCCTGGTGCTGGTGCCGTTCTGGACCTCGATCCTGGTGCGCGTCGCCGCCTGGATCGTCCTGCTCCAGTCCGAAGGGCTCGTCAACCATGCGCTCGAAGGCCTGCACGTGATCCAGCAGCCGCTCGAGCTGCTCTTCAACCGCACGGGGGTCGTGATCGCGATGGTGCACATCCTGCTGCCCTTCATGATCCTGCCGCTCTACAGCGTGATGAAGAGCGTGCCGCCGACCTTCCTGCGCGCGGCGGTGTCGCTCGGCAGCCCGCCGCTCGCCGCCTTCTTCCGGGTCTACGTGCCGCAGACCTATCCCGGCATCGGCGCCGGCGCGCTGCTCGTCTTCATCCTCAGCATCGGCTACTACGTGACCCCGGCGCTGCTCGGCGGCCCGGACGACCAGATGCTCAGCTACTACATCGCCCAGTACACGAACGTGAACGTCAACTGGGGCATGGCGTGCGGGCTCGGCGCGCTGCTGCTCGCGGCGACGCTCGTGCTCTACGCGGTCTACCGCAACGTGACGAAAAGCGAACTGAGCCTCGGATGAGCGCCGGCACCGCCACCCCCGCGCGACGCTCCGCGTTGCCGCGCCTCTGGCCCGCGTTTGCGGCCTACGCGACGCCGCTCGACAAGCTCGGCTGGTTCGCGCTGCGCGCCACCTGCATCGGCGTGCTCGCCTTCCTGCTGCTGCCGATCCTCGTCATCATGCCGCTCTCGTTCAGCGACAGCTCGTTTCTCGTCTACCCGATTCCCGGCTGGTCGCTGAAGTGGTATCACAACCTCTTCGCGTCGGCCGAATGGGGCCGCGCGGCGAAGAACAGCTTCATCGTCGCCCCGCTCGCGACGCTGATCGCCACGGTGCTCGGCACGATGGCAGCCGTCGGCCTCGCGCGGGCGAACTTCCGCTTCAAGGGGCTGCTGATGAGCCTCCTGATCGCCCCGATGGTCGTGCCGATCGTCGTGGTCGGTGTCGGCACCTACCTTTTCTTCGCCAACATCGGCCTCGGCGACACCTACACGGCGCTGATCCTCGTCCACGCCGCGCTGGGTGCACCGTTCGTGCTGACGACCGTGCTCGCGACCTTGCAGGGCTTCAATCAGAACCTCGTGCGCGCGAGCCTGAGCCTGGGCGCGAGCCCGCTCGAGTCCTTCTTCCGCGTCACCTTGCCGGTGATCGCGCCGGGTGTGGTCTCGGGGGCGCTCTTCGCGTTCGCGACCTCGTTCGACGAAGTCGTCGTCGCGCTCTTCCTCGCCGGCCCCGAGCAGATGACCCTGCCGCGGCAGATGTTCAACGGCATCCGCGAGAACATCTCGCCGACCATCGCCGCCGTCGCAACCCTGCTGATCCTGTTCACGACCAGTCTGCTGCTGGTGCTCGAATGGCTGCGCGGTCGACGTCGCTGAGCGTTCCACCCCATGACCACGAAAAACCAACCCCTCGGCGGCAACGCCATGCCGCGCTTCGCCGGCCCCGGCACGATGATGCGGCTGCCCTCGGCCGACTCGGCCGAGGGCCTCGACGTCGGGTTCATCGGCGTGCCGCTCGACATCGGCACATCCAACCGCGCCGGTACCCGCTTCGGCCCGCGGCAGATCCGCGCCGAGTCGGCCTTGCTGCGCCCCTACAACATGGCGACCGGCGCGGCGCCCTTCGACGCGCTGCAGGTCGCCGACCTCGGCGACGTGCCGATCAACCCCTATTCGCTGCCGAAGTCGCTCGACATCATCACGAGCTTCTACGACGAGGTGCTCGCGACCGGCTGCAAGCCGCTGACGATGGGCGGCGACCACACGATCGCACTGCCGATCCTGCGCGCCATCGCCCGGCGCCACGGCCCGGTCGCGCTGATCCACGTCGACGCCCATGCCGACGTCAACGACGACATGTTCGGCGAGCCGATCGCCCACGGCACGCCGTTCCGCCGCGCGGTCGACCACGAGCTGCTCGCCCGCGACAAGGTCTGGCAGATCGGCCTGCGCGGCACCGGCTACGCGGCCGACGATTTCGACTGGCCGCGGCAGCAGGGCTTCACCCTCGTCCCGGCGCACGAGGTCTGGTGGCGGTCGCTCGCGCCGCTGATGGCCGAGGTGCGCGAGCGCATCGGCCCCACGACGCCCGTCTACCTCAGCTTCGACATCGACGGTCTCGACCCGTCGTTCGCCCCCGGCACCGGCACGCCCGAGATCGGCGGCCTGACCGTCCCGCAGGGCCTCGAGATCATCCGCGGCTGCCGCGGCTTGAACATCGTCGGTGGTGATCTGGTCGAGGTCTCGCCGCCCTACGACCCGTCGGGCAACACCGCGCTGCTCGGCGCGAACCTGCTCTACGAGATGCTCTGCGTGATGCCGGGGGTGCCGGTGCGCTGATGACCCGCGGACATGGTTTTTTTTCAGAATGCGGCGCTGGTTGAACAGACTGCCGCGGCAGCGTCGGCCCTCAAAGATCAGGCCATTGGCTTGGCCAACAAGGTCGACAGATTTACGTTGCCGGTCGGGAACTGAGCATCCAGCCTTCCGCAAGGCCGCCTTTCGCCACAGGCAGGACTTGGCCGGACCGAGTCTTCCTTGGGATTGCCGAAAGCAGAACTTCGTCGCGAGGCTCGGAGGAGGTTGAACGTCGGCTTCTTGACGTGCCGGCGAACTTATGGTCCCGGCCACAAGCAGTCTCCCGCGACAGGCAGTTCAGTGGCAGACGAGTGACCGCTTGATGCCGGTCAGCGTGAGTAGGCCCACCGCGGCAACCGACAGCACCCGCTGCAATTCAGACGGTCCTCGAGCGTGGTGCGATGTCCGGGGGCCGACGAGGATCAACTTGGTTGGCCTTCAGCCGGCGGCCGTCTGCGGAGGGTTCAAGAACGCGGCGGAATGATGCGCTCTATCCGAAGTTCGTCGAACAGCGAGAGAAAGCTTTCATCGGTCGCCTGATAGTCCAGGAAGCCCAACTTGCGGCTTTTCGTCATGTCCGCGATCACCTCGACAGGGCGGCCGAGGTCGGCGTCGGTATGCCAGGCGGACGCGAGCACGCTCAAGTCCGGCTCGATGAGCCCGTACTTCTCGGCAATGGCCGCCCATAGCGGCGCGGCGTCGGCGAGTTGCCGTTCGAGTGGCACCCCTTTGCCGTCAAAAGTCGCCGATTCCAGGCCGAAGGCGTGAGCGATCCGCTCCCACATCCAGCTCCAGCGGAACACGTCGCCATTCACGACGTTGAAGGCTTGATCGCGCGCAGCCGGTGTCGTCGAGGCCCACAGCAGATGTCGAGCGAGCAAACGTGCGTCGGTCATGTCGGTCAGGCCGTTCCATTGCACGCCCGAACCCGGGAAACTGAACGCGCGCCCAGTCTCCTTGCAGATCGCCGCATAGGCGGCAAGTGTCACGCCCATGTTCATGGCGTTGCCGACCGCGTGGCCGATGATCGTGTGCGGGCGGTGAACGCTCCAGCCGTAGCCATCGCGCGCGGCCATTTCGAAGACGGCATCTTCTTGGGCGTAGTAGAAGTTTTCCACGTCCAATCTCCCCTGATCTTCGCGAAACGGCGTGGGCGGCAACTTGCCGCGGCCATACGCTTCGAACGGCCCCAAGTAGTGCTTCAGCCCCGTCACCAGGGCAACATGCTTGACCGTCTTGCTGCCCGAGACCGCGTCGAGCAGATTGCGGACCATTCCGCCGTTGACGCGAATGTTCTCGGCTTCTGTTGCCTGCCGAAGCCAGGTGGTCAGGAAGACATGCGTCGGCGCGTACCCGTCGAGCGCTGCGCGCACGGCGTCCCGGCTCCGCAAATCGACAGCAATCGGCGTTATGCCTTCGCTGGGTCGCGCGCTGCGTGAAAGGCCGAGAACGCTCCAGCCCGCTTGTCTTGCCAACAAGGCAGCAAGATGGCTGCCCACGACGCCTGAGGCGCCCACGATCAGTGCGACGTTCTTACCTGCCATGACGGACTCCTGCTTCTCGGCCCCGCATCATCGTGCATTCAGCGATGCCGTTTCGTGCCGTGGTCGCCAGCGCTACGGTGACTCCGGACGACAGGATCAGACTGGGTGGAGACGGTCAGGTCCGAATGGCGAGTGTCTGCAGTTGCCGGAACCTGACGTTCGCTGACCGCGTGGCCGAATGACCGGTGTACTTCGAGACTCGCCGGACGGAGACGAATTCAAAGCGACCCGAGTTCGGATCGCTGAGCAGGTTAGCCGGCGACTGCTTCCGCTGGCCGCGACAGGTCACTGTCGACCCATTGCGAGCCTACGCATCTCTCGATTCAATGCCGCAAACCGGTCGGTCTTTGAAGCTGCACCTGGCGAAGTCTTCGTGCACTCGTCTGTTGGCGGGTCTCCTTTTCCGGGCCACGTTTGAATCAACAGGCCAAGTTCTGCTTGGTCGACATGGAAGGCGGACCTGACTACTTCGGCGTGAGCCGATACAAGCCGCCCTCGTGGTCGTCCTCGATCAACCACAGCGCGCCATCCGGCGCCTGCTCGACGTCGCGGACGCGGAAGCCGACCGTCCAGTGCTCGGCCGGTGTCGCCGTCGCGCCATGGACCTCGATTCGGTGCAGCGCCTCGCTGCCGAGGCCGGACGCGAACGCGGAACCCTTCCACTGCGGAAACATCGCGCCGCTGTAGAACATCAGGTTCCCCGGCGCGATGACAGGGGTCCAGTAGATCACGGGCTTGGCGAGATCGGGGCGCGTGTCGGGGTTTGCAATGGGCACGCCGTCGTAGTTCACCGAATAGGAGACGAGCGGCCAACCGTAGTTCTTGCCCGGCTCGATCAGGTTGAGCTCGTCGCCGCCGCGCGGCCCGTGCTCGAGCTCCCACAGGCGCCCGTCCGGAGCGAACGCGAGGCCGTAGGGCGTGCGATGCCCGGAGGTCCACGTCTCGGCCGGCGTCAGATTGGGGCCGTCGAACACATGGGTGCCCACGACCGGCGCGGTCTTGGCGGCTTCCGTGTCTTTTGGCGGATCGATCACCGGGACCGACTTCGCGCCGGTCTGGCCCTCCATCGGATTGCCGGGTGCCGGCTTGCCGTCCAGGGTCAGTCTCAGGATCTTGCCGGCGGGTTGGTTCGGATCTTGTGCGGGCGTGAACCGCTGCCGATCACCGGCCGTGAGGAAGAGAAATTTCTGATCCGGCGAAAAAGCCACGGCGGCGCCGACTTGACCCCCCTTGCCTTTGATCGGGTCGCGCCAGATGACCTTCAAGTCCTTCAGCGACGCGGTGCCGGTGCCGGTCTGGAATGTCGCGCGGGCGAGCGCCAGGCTCGAGGTGCTCGGGTCCTGCCCGGGCTCCGAATAGGTCAGGTAGACCCCGCCATCGTTCGAATACGACGGGGCCACGTAGACCCCGAGCAGGCCGTTCTGCTTTTCATATTGCACCGGTGGTACGCCGGTGACTTCGATCTTCTGGCCGGACTGCGTCGTGAGGAAGAGCCTGCCGATCTTCTCGGTGATCAGCATGCGTCCATCGGGCAGGAAAGCCATGCGCCATGGCAGATCGAACTGCGTCACCTTCGTGAGCTTGAACGGAGGCGACGGGGCAGGGCGCAGCGTTCCGGCGTTGATCTGCGCGAGCACGGACGTTGCACCGAGGAGCCACCAAGGGATGAGTGCAAACTTCGGAAGGTGCATGCTTCGCTCGTCAGGATGGACAGGCGAGTATCCGGCGACCGAGAAGGCAGTGCGAGCATCGGGCCATTGGCGCGACGAAGGCCGGGGGCCTCTCCGCTGGACGGGTCCGCTGCACCCGTCAGTGGCAGACGCTGCGGACGTCACGCGCCGGCGACGATTGCATCGCGATTGATGGTCCGTGACGCTTCAGGCTTGCCTCGCGCGCCCGCACGTCCAATGTCATCTCGCACAGGACATGGAGTGCAACGCTTCAACTCGAGGCAAGGTTTTCTGACAGCGCCCCTTCAACTTCGAGATCCTGTCTAGCGGTAGCCACGAGCCATGCTGCGATTCGTGCGGCCGTTGCGTCATAGGGATCGCTCCAACGAGCAATTTGCGCCTTGGAGCAGACGCGTGCTTCCTCCGGAGACACCAGCCGTAGCAAACGTCGCTGGGAGAGCGCGTCGGCGACCAGCAGCGAACGTCCCAAAGCGACGCCATTGCCGTCCACCGCCGCTTGCAGGCAGCTGCCGATGTCGCGAAAGCGCATCGCTTCAACGGCAGGTTTCGAGCCCAACCAAGTAGACCAGGACCATTCCCGCCCCGTCTCCTCGCCCCGCCGACCCTTTGCCAACAGGGGCAACGATTGCCAGAGTCGCTCGGTGCCACCGGCACCCAGAAGTTTCGGTGTCGCCACCGGGAAAACGTTCTCTTCAGGGAACGCCAGTTCACAGCGCCCAGCGCTTGAGGCTGCGCGCGGCAACCACAGCAGGGCGAGATCGACTTCGGATCGAGCGGCCTCCGCAGGCGAATCCCACGTCACGATTTCGACAAGCAAGTCCGGGAAGGCTTCACGGAGTGCAGGCAGCCGTGGCGACAGCCACCAGGCAAGCAGCGGCGTGCCGAGGCCCAACCGGAAGACACGCGCTCCCGGTTGAGCAACGATCCGCCGTTTGAGCCCAGCCAATGCGCCCAAGATCGGCAAAAGTTCGCACGAGAGCAGCGCGCCTGCCTCGGTCGCATGCAGACCGGGATTGAGCCGCTCGAGCAGCCCGATTCCAAAAAATTCTTCCAGCGCACGGATTCGATGGCTTACAGCGCTTTGCGTCAAACCGAGTTCGTCGGCAGCGCGGGTCATGCTGCCGTGTCGCAGCGCCGCCTCGAAGGCGAGCAGGCCCGCCAGGGGCGGAACACGCATGGAAACCTGGGTCATCTCGCATGAAACCATTTCATGCGATCAGAAGCAATGCTCATTTGCTATTTGGAGACGCCGTCCTGACACTGAAGACATGGACAACGACCCCAACCAAGCCTGGACTTCCCGCGCCCGCCTGACGGCCGGAACGCTAGGTCTCGCGATTTTTCTCACCCAGTTTGATGTGACTTCTGTTGTGGTCGCCATGCCCGCGATCGGAACCGAGCTTGGCATTCGCGATGCCGCGGTCGCGTGGGTCATCGACGCCTACAGCATCGCTTTCACCTCGACCTTGCTCGTCGCGGGCGCCTTGGCCGACCGTTTTGGCCGACGTCGATCGCTCTTGGTCGGGAACGGATGGTTTCTCTTGGCCTCGCTCTGCTGTGGCCTGGCCTGGGACAGTTCGACATTTCTGGCATCTCGCGCACTTCAGGGGGGTGGTGCAGCCTTCCTCGTGACGGGTGCCCTCTCTTCCATTGCGACCGCGTTCCCGGACCCAAAAGCGCGAGCACGCGCATTCGGTCTGGTGGGTGTGATCTCGGGCATCGCGATGGCACTGGGGCCGAGCCTGCGCGGGGTCATCAGCATGTGGTTGGGATGGCGCTGGATCTTCCTGGTCAATCTACCCATTTGCGCCATCGTCGCGCTTGCCGCGCCGCACTTTGTCCCGGAGTTCCAGGCCGACACAAGAAAGCCGCTGGACGGGCTCGGGGTGGCCATGCTGACCGTGGCGCTTGGCCTGGTGATCGAAGCCCTGCTGCAGGCCCGCCACTCCTCGACTCGGCTGCTGTTCGGGCTCGCGGTCGGGATAGCCTTCTTCGTGCTTTTCACCGTTCGACAGAGGCGGCAATCGCAGCCCATGCTCGATCCAGCAATCTTTGCGAGCCGCTCCATGATGGGCGTTGCGGCGCTGATTGCCGCCGTGTCCATCGGCTACTGGGCGGTTCTGGTCTATCTTCCTCTGTACTTCAACAGCGCTTTCGGTTGGACCCCCCAGCAAGCTGGCATGGGATTGCTGGCAACGACGCTGCCGATGCTCATCGTTTCCCCCTTCAGCGGTCGCATTGCGGCTCAACGGGGCTGGCGGTCGTTGT
>CAZZWY010000112.1:0-9842 GCA_964657785.1 uncultured Acetobacteraceae bacterium | reverse complement strand
CGCCGACGCCCTGTCGGCCGGCAAGCGCCTCTGCGTCGTCGCCGACTACGACTGCGACGGCGCCACCGCCTGCGCCGTCGCACTGCGCGGCCTGCGGCTGCTCGGCGCGGCGCCGCAGAACCTCTGCTACGTCGTGCCGGACCGCGCCGTCCACGGCTACGGCCTCACGCCGACGATCGTCGAGCTCGCCCTGCAGCAGCGGCCGGACGTGCTCCTCACGGTCGACAACGGCATCGCGAGCCTCGACGGCGTCGCCCATGCCCGGGCGCGCGGGCTCGGCGTCGTCGTCACCGACCACCACCTGCCGGCACGGGTCGACGACGCGGCCGTCCTGCCCGACGCCGACGTGATCGTCAACCCGAACCAGCCCGGCTGCGGCTTCCCGAGCAAGCACCTCGCCGGTGTCGGCGTGATCTTCTACGTGCTGCTCGCCCTCAGGGCCGAGCTGCGGGATCGCGGCGCCTTCGATGCGGCGACCCAGCCGCGCCTCGACAGCCTGCTCGATCTGGTCGCGCTCGGCACCGTCGCCGACGTCGTCAAGCTCGACGCGAACAACCGGCGCCTCGTCGCCCAGGGTTTGAAGCGAATCCGCGCCGGGCAGATGCACGCGGGTGTCGCGGCGCTGTTCCGGGCGGCCGGGCGCGACCCGCGACGCGCCAGCGGCTTCGATTTCGGCTTCGCGCTCGGCCCGCGCCTGAACGCCGCCGGCCGGCTTTCGGACATGACCCTCGGCATCGAATGCCTGCTGACCGACGACGCCGCGCGCGCCGCCGACCTCGCCGCCCGGCTCGATGCGATCAACCGGGAACGTCGCGGGGTCGAGACCGGCATGCGGGAGCAGGCCGAGGCACTGCTGGACCGCCTTGCGGCAACCGAGCCTTTGAGCCGCGACGACCCGGCGATGCCACGCGCCGCGATCTCGATCTTCGACGAGGCGTTCCACGAAGGCGTCGTCGGCATCGTCGCCTCGCGCCTGAAGGAGCGGCACCATCGCCCCACGTTCGTGTTCGCGCGCGGCCGCGACGGTCTGCTCAAGGGCTCCGGGCGCTCGATTCCCGGCTTCCATCTGCGCGATGCCCTCGACCTCGTCGCCAAGCGTCACCCCGCCGTCCTGACCCGCTTCGGCGGGCATGCGATGGCCGCCGGCTGCACGCTCGACGAAGCGCAGTTCGAGACCTTCGACCTCGGCCTGCAACAGGTCGCCCGCGAATGGCTCGACGCCGCGACCTTGACGCGCACGCTGCTCACCGACGGCCCGCTCGATCTCGAGTACTACAGCGCCGAGACGGTCCGGACGCTCGACGCGCAAGTCTGGGGAACCTCCTTCGAGCCACCCGTCTTCATCGACGAGGTCGACATCGTGTCGCAGCGCCTGGTCGGCGAGAAGCACCTGAAGCTCGTCCTGCGGCTGGCGGGCCAGTCGCGCAGCCACGCCCCGCGCGAGGCGATCTGGTTCGGCCGGAGCGAACCGGTCGAGGGACGGGTGCGTCTGGCCTACCGGTTGACGGTCGACGAGTACAACGGCCGGGAGCGGGTGCAGATGGTCGTCGAAGCGCTCGCCCAGGTGTCTTGACGAAGGAGCCGATTCATGGCGATCGACATACCGAAGACTTCGCGCGCCCAGGCGGTCGCGTCGATCGAACGCTACTTCCTGGAGCAGGTTGGCGAGAAGATCGGCAACGTCGCCGCCGGCGGCCTGCTCGGCTTTTTCCTCGAAGAAATCGCGCCACTTGTCTACAACCAGGCGGTCGCCGACGTGCAGGAAAGGCTTCAGGCACGCATCAGTGAAGTCGACATCGAGGTGCACGAAGACGAATTCACCTACTGGCGCAAATTCGACCGGGCGCGCAAAGGAAAATGAGCGGCGAGCGGTGTCGAGACATCGCGTTCCCGCCAGCTTCGGTCAGCTTCCGAGCTTCTTCAGCCGGCCCGGCTCGACGATCTCGATCCAGTAGCCGTCCGGGTCCTTGATGAAGGCCACGTCCTTCATCTTGCCCTGGTCGGGACGCTTGACGTAGACGACGCCGTTCTCGTCGAACCAGCGCACGGCGGCATCGAGGTCGGGCACCGAAAAGCAGATGTGGCCGAAACCCTGCGGCTTCGCGTTGCCGTCGTGGTAGGCGAAACCCGGTTCGGCCTCGGTGCCCCAGTTGTGGGTGAGCTCGAGGATCGCGCGCTGCGAGAAGGTCCAGGCGGTGCGCTCGCCCGCGTCTTCGGGCGGCGGCGAGGCGGCGTCCGCCCGGTGCAGGAAGTAGAGCGAGAACTGCATCTCCGGGAAGTCGAGCTTGCGCAACAGGCGCATGCCCATGACCCGGGTGTAGAAGTCGAGCGCGGGCTGCGGGTCCCGGACGCGCAGCATGCTGTGGTTGAGCACGAAGCCGGCGGACGCGGGGTTCGGCGCGGCGCAGACGCCGGGCTGGATTTCGGTGTCGAAGCTCATAGGGGTCGGGTCGTGGACGGATGGACGGCAGTGTGCGTCAACGCGGATCGTGGGTGCCCGTGGCCACCGGCCAGCCGCGCACCCGAGCGAGCTTGGGCGCGGCGGCCACCGCGCCCGGGCCGTTCGAGCGGCGCCACAGGTAACGCATGCAGGTGACGCGCAGGAAGGACGCGAAATTGGGGACCTCGCCGCGGTGCGCGAGGATCTCGTCGTGGAACCGGGCGATCAGGGCGCTGGTGGCGCAGCCCTCTTCCTCGGCCATTTCGGCCAGGATGTCCCAGGCCATGTTCTCGAGCCGGATGCTCGTCATGACGCCGTGGATGCGCACGGTGCGCGAGCGCTGCTCGTACTGGATCGGATCGGCCTTCACGAAGAACTCGCACATGGAAGTGTCCCCCGACGGTCCCCGAAGCCTCAGATTCGACGCGTCGACATCTGCTGGGCAATGTAGTCGGCCTGCCGGATCGCGAGGGTCACGATCGTCAGGGTCGGGTTCTCCGCGCCGCCCGTGGTGAACTGGCTGCCGTCCGAGATGAAGAGGTTGGGCACGTCGTGCGTCTGCCCATGCGCGTTGCAGACGCTGTCCTTCGGCGACGCGCCCATCCGGCAGGTGCCCATGTTGTGCGTCGACGGGTAGGGCGGCGTGCGGAACGACTTGATCGCACCGGCTGCCGCGTAGATACGCTGGCCCTGGGTGAACGCATGCTCGCGCATGGCGACATCGTTGTCGTGGTCGTCGAAGTGCACATTGGGAATGTAGCTTCCCCACTTGTCCTTCAGGCTGGTGTTGAGGGTCACGCGGTTGGTCGCGCGCGGCATGTCTTCGCCAACGATCCACATGCCCGCGAGCTGGGTGTAGTTGTCCATGTACTCGGCGAAGTCGGCGCCCCAGCCGCCGGGGTTGAGGAAGGCCGCCATGAACGGAACGCCGAGCGAGAGCGTCTCGAGCTCGTAGCCGCCGACGAAGCCGCGCTTGGTGTCGTGGCGGGCTTCGTCGCGAACGATGCCGGCCATCGTCGTGCCGCGGTACATGTGGACCGGCTGCTCGAACATGCCGTAGACCGAGCCGGTCAGGTGGCGCATGTAGTTGCGGCCGACCTGTCCGGAACTGTTCGCCAGCCCGTCCTTGTAGAGGTTCGACGCGGAGAGCAGCAGCAGCCGCGGCGTCTCGATCGAATTGCCGGCCACGCAGACGATGCGCGCCTTCTGGCGCTGCTCGGCACCGTCCTTGTCGAAATAGACGACGCCGGTGACCTTGCCCCTGGCATCGTGCTCGATGCGTGTCACATGGCTCTCGGGGCGCAGGTCCATGTTGCCGGTTTTCTCGGCCTTGGGCAGCTCGGTGTAGAGCGTGCTCCACTTCGCGCCGCTCTTGCAGCCCTGGAAGCAGAAGCCCAGCTGCAGGCAGCGGCCGCGGTCGTCGCGCGGCTCGCTGTTGATCGCCATGCGGCCGGTGTGGACCTCGCTGTAGCCGATCTTCTTGGCACCGGCGTAGAGCACCTTGAAGTTGTTGTTGCCGGGCAGGCCGGGGATGCCGTTGGTGCGGGTCACGCCCATCTTGTCCTCGGCGCGGGCGTAGTACGGCTCGAGTTCGCCGAGCGTCAGCGGCCAGTCCATCAGGCTCGTGCCCTGCAGGCCGCCGTAGGTGGTCTTCGCCTTGAACTCGTGCGCCTGGAGCCGCAGCGAGGCGCCGGCCCAGTGCGTGGTCGTGCCGCCGACGGTCTTGCAGATCCACGATGGCAGGTTCGGAAAGTCCTTGGCGACGCGCCAGCTGCCCGAGGTCGTGCGGTTGTCGAGCCAGGCGATCTGGCCGAAGGACTTCCATTCGTCGTTGATGAACGAGGCATTGGACTGCAGCGCGCCGGCCTCGAGCACGACGACCTTGATGCCCTTTTGCGCCAGCTCGTTGGCCAGCGTGCCACCGCCGGCGCCCGAGCCGATGATGACGACGACCGAGTCGTCCTTGAAATCGAACTTCGCCATGGGGTCTCCTGGGGGTTCCTGTCGGCGGATCAGCCGAAATACGGCGCCGGGCTCGCGTCGGCGGTCGGTTCCGGCAGCCATTTCAGGTCCTGGAAGCCGCGCGAGATGTAGCCGCCCTTCTCCCACGCCGAGCCGGGGTAGCCGAATACAGCGAACGCCATGTCGTTGTCGTAGAGCGAGGTCACGCACTGGCCGCGCACGGTGTTGAAGAAGGGCGTGCCCTCGATGGCCTTGACGACCGCGAGCTTCTTCGCGGCCGGGGCCTCGAGGAAGCTGCCGCCCGCGGCCTGATCCAGGCCCCGCACACCCCCGCGCAGCAGCGCGGCCGCATCGCCCGACGTACCGGCCTTCGCGTCCAGGTCCTTGGCGAGCAGGGCGTAGACCGCGTCGGGCAGCTTCTTGTGCGGATAGAGCACGCGCCCCGTCGCCATCAGCGTTTCGCCTTCGCCCTGGCTCAGCGTCTTGAGCTCGACCGCCCACACCGGCGAGGGCGCGAGGGCGGCGAGCACCGAGCCGGTCGCGATCGTGCCGAACAGGATGCCGGAGCCCCTGAGGAACTCGCGTCGGACCAGCGGCAGGTCGAGCCGCGGCACCCGGCCCTCGGCTTCGTCGCAGCCGCCGCCGTCGGCGCTCATCGCGGCGGCTTGCGCCTCGCGCAGCGCCGAAGGGCCGGCAATGGGGATCACGCGCATGTCTGTCTCCTCGAGGCTCTTGTCGATCGGCCCGGCCGTCCTGGGCGATGTGCGGCGAAGTGTTGCACCGGCCCTCGCCATGAGGGTGGTAGCCGGTTACCTCCGAGGGAAAGTCCCCATGCGGCCCGAGGCCGCCGATCCCGGCGCCCCCGTCAGCGGCCGCGCGCATCGCGTCGCCATTGCCTACAATCGAGATCGATGCAACCGCTGATCTGGATGAACGCCGACCTCCACTGCCACTCCGCCGTCTCCGACGGCACGCTCGAGCCCGAAGCGCTCGCCGAGCGAGCGAAGGGCAACGGCGTGGAGCTGTGGGCGCTGACCGATCACGACGAAGTCGGCGGCCAGCACCGGGCGATGGCGGCGTCGCTCGCGCTCGGCATGCCGTACCTGACCGGCACCGAAATTTCGGTCACCTTCGCCGACACGACGGTCCACATCGTCGGGCTCGGCTTCGATGCCGACGATGCGAACCTCGTCGCCGGCCTCACGGCCACGCGCGGGGGGCGCAAGGGCCGCGCGATGGAGATGTCCGACGGCCTGGCGAAGGTCGGCATCCGCGGCGCGTACGACGGCGCGCTGCAGTACGTCGGCAACCCGGAACTGATTTCGCGCACCCACTTCGCGCGCCATCTCGTCGAGACCGGCGTCTGCGCGGACACGCAGGAGGTCTTCCGCAAGTACCTCGTCGAAGGCAAGCCTGGCTACGTGCCGCACCGCTGGGCGACGCTGCGCGACGCGGTGGGCTGGATCACGGCCGCCGGCGGCATGGCCGTCATCGCGCATCCGGCGCGCTACAAGTTCACCGCGAACGAGGAGTACGCGCTCTTCTCCGAGTTCAAGGCGCACGGCGGGCGCGGCGTCGAGGTGGTGACGGGGAGCCACAGCGCCGCGGACGCGGTCCGCTACACCGAGACGGCGCTCGAGTTCGACCTGCTCGCGTCGCGCGGCAGCGACTTCCACAGCCCGAGCGAGAGCCACATCGACCTCGGCACGCTGCCGGCGCTGCCGGCCAAGCTGTCACCCGTCTGGGAAGCGCTCGACGACCGGATTCACCGCCCGGCGGCGTGACGCCCTGAGCCACCGGCCCGGCGCCGGGGCTGCGCGCTGCAAGGACGCTGACCGCGCGGGACAATCTCGCCCATGTCCCAATATTTCGAGGTCCACCCGGACAACCCGCAGCCCCGTCTCGTCAAGCAGGCGGTGCAGATCCTGAGCACCGGCGGCATCGCCGCGATCCCGACCGACTCGAGCTATGCGTTTGTCTGCCACCTGGACGACAAGGCGGCAGCGGAGCAATTGCGCCGGATTCGCGGCGTCGACGCCAAGCACCACCTGACGCTGCTCTGCCGGGACTTGAGCGAACTCGCGAGCTACGCCCGGGTCGACAATAAGCAGTACCGGCTGCTCAAGCTCGGCACGCCGGGCCCGTTCACCTTCATCCTCGAGGCGACCAAGGAAGTGCCGCGGCGCGTCTCGCACCCGTCGCGACGCACGATCGGCCTGCGCGTTCCGGCGCATGCGGTGACCCGGGCCCTGCTCGAGGCGCTCGGTCAGCCGCTGCTCGCGACCACGCTGATCGCGCCCGGCGAGACCGAGCCGATGAACGACCCGCACGAGATCCGCGACCGCTTCCAGAAGCTGATCCAGGCCGTCGTCGATGCCGGCGCCTGCCCGATGCAGCCGTCGACCGTCGTCGACCTGACCGGCGCCGAGCCGGCGCTGGTGCGGCTGGGCCGGGGCGACCCGGCGCTGCTGGGGTTGGCGACTTGAGCGGTCGTCCCGGCGCCTAGGAATCTTCCGAATGACGCCCTCGGCGTCTCGGGCAACTACCGCTCGATCCGCGCGAAGGCCGAATGCGCGTGGATCGACTCGAAGTTCTCGACGTCGACGCTATAGCGCCCGACCCGCGCGTCGGTGTTGAGGCGCAGGGCGACGTCGCGCACCAGGTCTTCGACGAACTTCGGGTTCTCGTAGGCGCGTTCGGTCACCCACTTCTCGTCGGCGCGCTTCAACATCGGCCAGATTTCGCTCGACGCCGAATCCTCGGCGAAGCGCACGAGTTCGGTCCAGCCGATGTCCTCGAGCAGCTCGACGCGGATCGTCACGTGGGAGCGCTGGTTATGCGCGCCGTAGTCGGAGATCTCCTTCGAACACGGGCACAGCGACTTGACCGGCACCACCGCCTCGGCCCAGACGGTCGTCGCGCCGCCGCGCGCCTCGGCGATCCAGCGGCCCTGGTACTCGAGCAGGCTCTGCACCCCGGTCACCGGCGCGCGCTTCCTGATGAAGAACGGGAACTCGGCCTCGATGCGGCCTTCGCTCGCATGCAGCTTGTCGAGCATCACCGCCATCTCGGTGCGCAGACTGGTGGCATCGAGCGGCTTGTCGAGCGCGTCGAGCCAGGCGACGAAGCGCGACATGTGCGTGCCCTTCTCCTCCGCCGGCAGGGCGACGTCGAGCGACCAGAGCCCGACCGTCGGCTGGACCGCGCGGCCGACCGACACCTGCAGCGGGTAGCGCACCGCCTTCACGCCGACGCGCTGGATCGCCAGGCGGCGTTCGTCGCGCTCGCTTTGCGTGTCGGGGATGTGCAGCGCGTCTTTCAGATTGCTCATGAGATTCATCAACGTCCTTCGGCGCGGGCGCCAGCCCGCGCGGACTTCTGTCGTCTGGAAATTTGCAACATCCGAAGGATGCCAGTAAACCGCGCGCGGCAGGCCGCCGGGGTCTTGAACCCGGCGTTCGAGCGCGTGCAACGGACGCTCAAAGATTGGCGGCTGATCGCACCAGGGCCGGGCGCGCGCCGAAGCGCTTTCGCACCGATTGCTCGATGCCGTCCGCGTCCAGCCCGCAGAGCGCGAGCAGCCTGGCGGGGTCGCCGTGCTCGACGAATGCGTCCGGCAGGCCCAGCTGCAGCACCGGAATGTCGATGCCGGCCGCGGCGAGCGCTTCCAGCACCGCGCTGCCGGCGCCGCCCATGATGCAGCCTTCCTCGACGGTCACGAGCGCATCGTGGGCGTCGGCGAGCGCCGTGACGAGCGCCAGGTCGAGCGGCTTGACGAAGCGCATGTCGGCGACCGACGCGTCGAGGCGCTCGGCGGCGGCGAGCGCCGGATGCAGCAGGGTGCCGAAGGCGAGGATCGCGACCCGCGGCCCGCCCTGCACGGCGCCGCGAGCGATCTCGCGCCGCATCCGTCCCTGCCCGAACGGCAGCTCGGTGAAGCCGGCATCGACCGCGACGCCGGCGCCGCTGCCGCGCGGATAGCGCACGGCGACCGGATGGTCCTGCCGGAACGCGGTCGTGAGCGCGGCGCGGCACTCGTTCTCGTCGGAGGGCGCGATGACCGTCATGTTCGGAATGCAGCGCAGGAAGGCGATGTCGTACGCGCCGGCATGGGTCGGCCCATCCGCGCCGACGAGCCCGGCGCGGTCGAGCGCGAAGACGACCGGCAGGTTCTGGATCGCGACGTCGTGGATCAACTGGTCGTAGGCGCGCTGCAGGAAGGTCGAGTAGATCGCGACGACCGGCTTCAGCCCCTCGCAGGCGAGGCCGGCGGCGAAGGTCACGGCGTGCTGCTCGGCGATGCCGACATCGTGGTATCGCTTCGGAAAGCGCCGCTCGAACTCCACCATCCCCGAGCCCTCGCGCATCGCCGGCGTGATGCCGACGAGGCGCTCGTCGGCGGCCGCCATGTCGCAGAGCCAGTGGCCGAAGACCTGGGTGAAGTTGGTCTTGGGCGGTGTGCTCGACTTGACGAATCCCACCGCCGGATCGAACTTGCCGGATGCGGCGTGGTACTGAACCGGGTCGGCCTCGGCGAGCTTGTAGCCGTAGCCCTTCTTGGTGACCACGTGCAGGAACTGCGGGCCCTTCAGGCTCCGCAGGTTCTCGAGCGTCGGGATCAGCGAATCGAGGTCGTGGCCGTCGATCGGGCCGACGTAGTTGAAGCCGAACTCCTCGAAGATCGTCCCGGGCACGACCATGCCCTTGGCGTGTTCCTCGAAGCGCTTGACGAGTTCGAAGAGCGGCGGCGCGTGCTGGAGCACCGATTTGGCGGTGTCGCGCGCCGTCGCGTAGAAGCGCCCGCTCATGAGCCGGGCCAGATGGCGGTTGAGCGCGCCAACCGGCGGCGAGATCGACATGTCGTTGTCGTTGAGGACGACGAGCATGTCGGCCTGCGAAACACCGCCGTTGTTGAGCGCCTCGAACGCCATGCCCGCGCTCATCGCGCCGTCGCCGATGATCGCGACGGCCTTGCGGTCCTCGCCCTTCAGCCGTGCCGCGACGGCCATGCCGAGCGCCGCCGAGATCGAGGTCGACGAATGCGCCGTGCCGAAGGTGTCGTACTCGCTCTCGTCGCGGCGCGGAAAGCCCGCCAGGCCGCCGAGCTGGCGCAGGCTCCCCATCCGCTCTCGCCGCCCGGTGAGGATCTTGTGCGGGTAGGTCTGGTGGCCCACGTCCCAGACCAGCCGGTCGTACGGGGTGTTGAAGACATGGTGGAGTGCGATCGTCAGCTCGACCGTGCCGAGGTTCGACGACAAGTGCCCACCGGTCCGGGCGACGCTGTGCAGCAGGTCGTCGCGCAATTCGCCGGCGAGCTGCTTGAGCTCGGTGCGCGACAGGCGCCGCAGGTCGGCCGGGCTCGCGATCGATTCCAGAATCGGATGCTGCATGAAGATCCCCGGGCTTCTCAACTGTCGCGCTCGACCACCTTGTCGGCGAG
>CAZZWY010000111.1:0-9847 GCA_964657785.1 uncultured Acetobacteraceae bacterium | reverse complement strand
GCCGGTGCGGGCGAGGGTCTGCAGGAGCTTGGCCAGAAGCTCGGCGGGAAGCTCGTACTGCTCGGCGATTTCCTTTGTATTGACTAATCGCGCCGGCTCGGCGGCCTGATAGACGACTTGACGGCGCTATTGCGGTCCCGACGACGTCGATCTGGCTCGGCCATCGAGGAGGACTTCGCCGGTGGTTGCGTCGAGGTCGGCGACCAGCCGGAGGAACACGCTTTTGCCGCTGCCAGGCCGCCCGACGACCGCCACGAATTATGCAGCGACCATTTGCAGGTTGAACGGGCCGCCGTGCGGCGACACCCATGACTCGACCGACAACAAAGGCGTCACCGTCGCGCCGCCGCCAGCGCAAGCGCGAGAACGCAAGGACCGTCCGACGGCCAAGCCGGCCAGACTGGCGGAGTGGGGCGGGCAGTAGCCGCATCGGCGAGTTCGGCCGCCGCCGCCAGGAGGCAGACCGACGACCCGGTCGCCGCACGGCTCATGCACGATCGCATGAGGATGGCCAGGAGTTGGTTGTGACAGCAAGACGAGACCGCGTAGCCGGTAGCACGATGTCCAGAGCGGTCCCGCATCCCGACGCCGGTGTGCGCAGTGCGACTTGTCCGCCCAGGCGCGTGGTCAGCTCCTTCACGATCGCCAGGCCCAGACCGCAACCGTCGGAGTCGCGGTTGTCGATGCGGTAAAAACGCTCGAAGACACGTTGACGCAGATCGACTGGAATACCCGGCCCATCGTCTTCCACGGTCAGTGTGACCGTCGAGCTTCCCACGGCGATGCGAGAAGTGACGATACCGCCCGGGTGGGCGTAGCGGATCGCGTTGTCGACCAGGTTCATCACGATCTCGCGCATCGTCACCGGGTCTGCTGCCACGAAGCTCTGGTCAGCGTTGCCCTCGAATCCGAGGTCGATTGTCCTGGCCTGTGCCTTGCCCGCCATGTCCTCTAGCACCTGGCGCACCACAGCGTCGAGCGGTGTTGCTTCGTCGTGCCTGTCGGCGGGGCCGCGAGCCTCGGCGGCGGACAAGGTCAGCAGCTGATTGACGAGTCGCACCGCCTGCGCCACCGATTGACGGATCGCTGCCAGTGATTCATTTCGACTGCGAAGGTCGGGTGCCCGCAGCGCATAGTTCACCTGGGTCGTCAAAAGCGTCAGCGGCGTGCGGAGCTGATGCGCCGCGTTCTGGATAAAGGCCTCTTGGGCGATGGTGTGCTGTTCGAGTCGCTGTGCGTACTCGTTGATGGCACCCACCAACGGAGTGAGCTCGACCGGCATGGCGCTGATATCTAGCGCATCCAGCGAACCAGGCCGACGCGCGAGCACGGCGTCACGCAGCTTCAACAGCGGTTGAAGGCAAGCCCGCAGTCCCACCAGCACCAGTAGCGCGACCAGTGCGAGCGTCACCAGATGCTGCACCATCGCCTGCTGCCACAGGGCGCTGGTCAGCTGGGTGTGACCCTGCATCGTCTGCGCGATCTGCACTCGAACCGGCTGTATGCCGGTCTCGGTGAGCACGGGCTGCAAGTAGGCAACCGCCCGCACGGGCTGGCCGCGAACCGAAGAATCGAAAAACTGCGCGGTCTCGAGTTGCAGCGCGCTGTCGGGTAGTTGAAACTCCGCGTAGCCAGCCGCCGTACGGCCGTTGCTCGTGATCACGCGATAGAAAACGTGATCGATATCGCTCGACTGAAACAACTCCAGTGCGGCCGGAGGAATGCGTTCCTGGATGGTCCCGTCCTCGAAACGCAGCTGCTCGGCAACGATACGGGCCGAACCGAGCAGAAGGCGATCCTGAACCACGGTGGCAATTGCCGCTGCGTTGCGGTGGCTGATGACACCATCGACCACGACGGCACCGGCAAGCGGCAGCATGATCCAGGCAAGAAGCCGCCCCCGCAAACTATGGACCAAGGTGCACCTGGCGCAGCACATAGCCCAATCCGCGAAGCGTGACGATCGTGGCATTGCTGCCTTCGAGCTTCTTGCGCAGGCGGTGGACATAGATCTCGATCGCGTCGGCCGAGACACCATCCTCGACAGACGGCAGGCTCTGGCCGAGTGCCGACTTGGAAACCGTGCTGCCGACCCTCATCACGAGCACCTCGAGCACCGTGCGTTCACGCGGCGTCAGCACGAGAGGCTGCCCGCAGAGCTTGAAGTCACGCGTTGCGCCGTTGAAGACGAGATCGCCACAGACGATCTGCGGGTTGACCACGTTTGCCGATCTGCGCAACAGGACGCGTATGCGTGCCTCGAGTTCCTCCACTTCGAACGGCTTGGCCACATAGTCGTCGGCGCCATGATCGAGCTCGTTGACGCGGCTGCGGGTCGAATTGTCTGCGGTGAGCACCAGGACCGGCGTCGAGTTGCCGCGCTCGCGCAAGCGTCGCAGCACTTCGTGGCCGTCCAGCCTCGGCAGTGCCAGGTCGAGCAGCACCAGGTCGTACGACTCCGTGCGCAGCAGGTAGTCGGCATCGGCGCCGTTGTCGATGGTCTCGACACCATATTGTTGACGCCGCAATGTGCGTGAAAGCCAGTCGGCCAGCACGGCGTTGTCTTCGACGAGCAGGAGTCGCATGGAGCGCTTTCAGCGAGCGGCCAGGGCAAATTCGATCGTGAACGTTCGCGCGAGGTCGATCGGCTTGTTGAGTACGGCCCGGTCTGCGAGCCGCATCACGCGCAGGACGTTGGCAGGCCCGGCTGCCGGCATCAGCCCGTCCACGGTGAACATCGACTTGCTTTGTTGCAGGGTGCTCACATAGAGCGATCGATCGCCGGCCATGTACTCTGGCGGCAATTGCGCCGCAATCTCTTCGGCGCTGTGCGACGCGATGAATTGCAATGCCTTGACGAACGCGTTGACCAGACGCTGGACATCGGCGCGGTGCGTCTTGATCCAGGGCGCGGCCATGTAGACGCAGGCCGCCGGATAGTCGCCGCCCAGCTCGTGCTTCGCTTGCGCAGGGGTTCGAAGGTCGATGAGCAGCCGAGCCTCGCCCGACTTGACGAGTCGCGACGCCGTCGGCTCGGTCGTCATGCCGGCGTCGATTCGCCGCTCGTGCATCGCCGCGGCGAACCCATTGCCGGAACCCACCGCGACAATGGTCATCTCGCTGCTTTTGACACCTTGCGCGGCGCCCAGGTAAGTCATCAGCAGATGCGTCGACGAGCCCAAGCCGGTGACGCCCAGGGTGTGGCCGCGAAAGTTTCCTGCAGACCGGATCGTGGCGTCCCGTGCCGCGACGACGACGGCTTCGCCCGGCGCCTGGCCAAACTGCACGACTGCCTGCACGAACTTGCCCTTGGACTGCAGGTCGATCGTGTGGTCGTAGAAGCCGACCACGCCTTGCACGCTGCCGGTCAGCAAACCGTCTTCCGCGTTGATGCCCGAGGTGTCGCTGAGCACCCTGACGTCGAGGCCTTGCTCCTTGAAGTAACCGAGCCTGTCGGCAATCGCTGCTGGAAGATAGATCTGCTTCTCGACCCCACCGACCATCAACTGGATCGGTGCGCCCGAGGCAAGCGAGCTCAGCGTCGAAGCCAGCGCCGTCACGGCGATCAATCGCGCGAGGGCCGATCGCCTCGTCTTCGTCGTGGGTGTCATGGCATGCCGCCAATCGCTGTGTGGTTGTCTCGGCGGACATGTTAGGGCTGAGATGGCAGCGATGCACCCCTGGGGAACGCGACGTTGCGAAAGCAACTACGTGGTTTCCCTCGGCTCGATGTTCTGAAAGCAAACAGAAAGCTGACCCCACGTAGTCTCGCCGCCAACGGCTGGGAAGCGCGCACCTTCCGGGCTTCCATCAACGGAGACAACGCATGGATTTCACTCGGTCGCGCCGCCGGATTCTGCTGGCGGCAGCCGCTGCACTGGCCCTCGCCAGCCCCATCGCAGCACGGGCCCAGGCGGCTCCCACGGTGATCAAGTTCAGTCACGTCGTGGCGCCAGACACCCCGAAGGGCAATGGCGCGCAGCGCTTCAAGGAGCTGGCCGAGGAGCGCACCAAGGGCCGCGTGAAGGTGGAGCTCTACCCCAACAGCCAGCTCTACAAGGACAAGGAAGAGATGGAGGCACTGCAGCTCGGCTCGGTCCAGATGCTTGCTCCCTCGCTCGCCAAGTTCGGCCCGCTCGGCGCGAAGGAGTTCGAGGTCTTCGACCTGCCGTTCATCTTCAAAGACCAGGCCGCGTTTCGCGCCGTCACCGAAGGGCCCGTCGGCGCCGACATGTTCCAGAAGCTTGAGACCAAGGGCATCAAGGGTCTCGCGTACTGGGACAACGGCTTTCACATCATGAGTGCGAACCGGCCGCTGCACGGCGTGGCGGACTTCAGGGGGCTGAAGATGCGAATCCAGAGCTCGAAGGTGCTCGATGCGCAGATGCGCGCACTCGGCGCGATCCCTCAGGTGATGGCGTTCAGCGAGCTCTACCAGGCTCTGCAGTCCGGTGTCGTCGACGGCACCGAGGGCGTGCCGTCGAACTTCTACACCCAGAAGATCTACGAGGTGCAAAAGCACATGACGCTCTCCTATCACGGCCACCTCGCCTACGCCGTGATCGTCAATAAGAAGTTCTGGGACGGTCTGCCTCCCGACCTCCGGACGATCCTGGAGGGATGCGTCAAGGATGCGACGACGTACGCCAACGCGCTGGCGTCGACCGAGAACGCGATGGCGCTGGACAAGATCAAGGCGAGCGGCAAGACCACGATCTACACGCCCACCCCGGCGGAGCTCACCGAGTGGAAGAAGGCGCTGATGCCGGTCCACCGGGAGATGGCCTCGCGTGTCGGTCGATCGACGATCGACGCCGTCTACAAGGCGGCCGGCTTCGTCGCGCCGCAATGATTTTTCCCACCGGTGAGCCCATCACCGACAGATCGCCCGGCTTCCAGACGAGGCCGAAAACCACCGGAGACATCGCCATGAAGAATTTCGCCCTCACCGCGACAGCCCTGGCCGCGCTGACGTTCCTCCCCCCCGCGTTCGCCAACGAGATCGACGACCTGAAGGCGGAGATTTCCGCGCAGAAGGCCGCTGCCGCCGCGCAACAGGCGCGACTCGACGCGCTCGAGCAGCGCCTGAACGCCGTGACCGCCGCCCCCGCGGCGGCGCCGGCCAAGAATCCCGCCGTCGTCTCGAAGGCGATGACCACCGACCAGAACGGCGTCGCCCTCATCGAGGCGCCTTCCGGCGTTGCGCTGTACGACGACGGCAACACCAGCCTGCACATCTACGGCCTGATCGAGGCGACCACCAGCCACGCGAACCACCAGACCACCTCCGGTGGCTCGACCAGCGGATTTCAGGTGGCGTGGTTCAGCGGCAATCGCCTGGGTTTCGACGCGGACCACGCGTTGGCCGTCGGCGACAGCATCGGCCTGCCCGGCCTGAAGGTCATCTCCAAGTTGGAGACCGAGTTCGAGCTGCCGACGGGGGACATGGACACGGCCAACGTGTTCTTCAACCGCGACGCCTGGATGGGCTTCTACAGCGACGACCTGGGCAAGCTCACCTTCGGCCGCCAGAACACGCTGACGCGCGACTTCACGGAAACCTGGGGCGATGCGTACGGCACGGCGGACGTCGTGCTCAAGGAGGGTGGCTACTCCAACGTCAACAACTTCAAGCAATTCATCTTCTACTCGGGCTCCGCGAACGGCACCCGCATGAACAGCTCGATCGTCTGGAAGAAGAAGTTCGGGGATCACATCGTCGCCGGCCTGGCGTACGCCTTCGGCTCGCAGGGCGGCGGGGGCAGCGGCGACGTCGGCAATGGCGGCGCGACACCGGGCGATTTCACGAAGGGCACCACGCAGGAAGCGTCCATCGCGCTCAACAGCGTGCAGGTGGGCCCGGGCCTGATGAGCGGCAACCTGTCGTTCGACCGGGCGAACGTCAACGACCTGATCCACCAGTCCGAGTTGATCGGCGGCAACTACCGGATCGGCATCGTCCGGGTCAACGCGGGATACGCGCACTACACCGCCGAGCAGGGGCTGGCCAACGCTGCCGGCAAGCGGACCGACAACTCATGGACGGTGTCGATGAGCCTGCTGCCGACGCCGAAGAACGAATTTGCTCTGGGTTTCAACGAGATGAAGGGGCACAACGCGGGCTTCAACGGTGGAGGCAACATCCTCAACCCGTTCGGCAACACGGCCGACGTCACGGCGGTGGCGGACGGGTCGAAGAAAGTGTTCTTCGGCTCCTACATGTATCACGTCGATCGCCAACTCGACCTCTATTTCGCGGCCGACCATTTCAAGGTCGACGGCGCCTGGGTGCTCGGTGACGCGCAAGGCAACGGGAACCATTTCGGCAGCGGACAGGCCTACAAGGGGAGCACCGAAGTGGCCGTCGGGGCGCGCTACAAGTTCTGATCGGAGGAGAAGCGCCGAGGTCATCGTCGACCTGCGCCCCGGCGCCTTCGTCCTGCCTATTTTCACGCCCTTCCTCGGGCAGGCCCGCGACTGCGGCCATTGCCCCCCGCTCTTCGCAGATGGATGTCGACATGTTCTCTCGCGTTCTCGACCACCTCGAAGAGTGGCTCATCGCCGTCCTGATGGGCGCGGCAACCGTGCTGATCTTCGTGGCGGTCGTCCACCGCTACGCCGCCGGCGCGCACTACCCGGCTGTCCTGCAGCCAGTTCAGGATTTCCTGCTGAAGATCAATCTCAGCTGGGCGCAGGAGTTGTGCATCTACCTGTTCATCTGGATGGCCAAATTCGGCGCGGCCTACGGCGTGCGCCACGGCACGCACGTGGGCGTGGACGTACTCGTGCGCGCGCTGCCGTCCGCGAAGGCGCGCTGGGTGACGATGCTGGGCCTCGCCGGCGGTGCGCTGTTCACCGCGGTCGTCGGCACGATGGGCGCCAAGTTCGTGTGGGATAACGGTCTGCATCACCAGTTCCTCACCTGGATGCAGATGGACACGGGCGACATCCCAGAAGGCCCGACGTCGCCCGACCTCGAAGTGCCGACGTGGATTCCCTACGCCTGCATCCCGCTCGCGTCCTACTTGATGTGCTTTCGCTTCTTGCAGGTGCTGACTCGTTTCTACCGGACCGGTGAGCTGCCGGTGCACGAGGTGGCGCATGTCGAGGGCCTCGAGGACGTCGACAACGACCTGCCGACGCCCGACGGAGCGGTTAGATGAACACCTTCATCATCTTCGCACTGCTGGTGGCGCTGATGCTCACCGGCATGCCGATCTCGATCGCGCTCGGCCTGACCGTGCTCGGCTTCTTCTTCACGATGACGTCGGTGCCGATCGACACCGTGGCCCTCAAGCTGTTCTCGGGTCTGGAAAAGTTCGAGATCATGGCGATCCCGTTCTTCATCCTGGCCGGCAACTTCCTCACCAACGGGGGGGCGGCGAGGCGGATGATCCACTTCGCCTCCACCATGGTCGGCCACTTCTACGGCGGCCTGGGGCTGGCCGGCGTGCTCGCGTGCGCGATGTTCGCGGCGATCTCCGGCTCGTCGGTCGCGACGGTCGTCGCCGTCGGCACGATCCTGCTGCCGGCGATGCAGACCGCCGGCTACCCGAAGCGCTTCTCCGCCGGCGTGATCACCACCTCCGGCGCACTCGGCATCCTCTTCCCGCCGTCGATCAACCTGGTGATCTTCTCGATCGCGACCTCCGGCATGAACGCCACCGGCCCGCACGGCGAAGCGGTCTCGACCGCGTCGGTCGGCGATCTCTTCATCGCCGGCGTCGTGCCGGGGCTGGTGCTCGCGGTGCTGCTCGGCATCACGACTTGGCAACGCGCGAAGAAGTTCGACTACCCACGCATGCAGCGCGCGACCTGGGGCGAGCGCTGGAAGGCGTTCCGCGAGGCCTCATGGGGCCTGGCGCTGATCGTCATCGTGATCGGCGGCATCTACTCGGGCCTGTTCACGCCGACCGAAGCCGCCGCCACTGCCGCCGTGTACTCGTTTCTGATCTCGGTGTTCGTCTACCGGGACATGAAGATCGCTCAAGTACCCAAGGTGCTGCGCAACGCGGCGGCGATGAGCTCGATGCTGCTCTACATCATCACGAATGCGGTGCTGTTCTCGTTCCTGCTGACGTCCGAGCAGATTCCGCAGGCGATGGCGGCCTGGATGACGACGCAGGGTTTCGGCGTGATCGTCTTCCTGCTGCTGGTCAACGTCATCCTGCTGGTGGCCGGCAACTTCATGGACCCGTCGGCCATCGTGTTGATCATGGCGCCGATCCTCTACCCTGTGGCCGTGGAGCTCGGTGTGAACCCGATTCACATGGGCATCCTGATGGCGGTCAACATGGAAGTGGGCATGTGCCACCCGCCGGTGGGTCTGAACCTGTACGTCGCCTCGGGCATCACGAAGATGGGCATCACCGAATTGACGGTGGCCGTCTGGCCCTGGTTGCTGACGATGATCGGCTTCCTGGTCGTCGTCACCTACTGGCCTGCCTTGTCGCTCTGGTTGCCGCATCTTTTGATGCATTGAGCGAGTGCCCGAAAGCCGCACGGGTCTTCTACGATCGAGACGGCTCTGCGAGTCGAAAGAGGCCAGCAACGGTTCCTCGCAGAGCAAGCTCATGTCGGCCCCAACACCAACACATGGAAGGTATCGGGCTGCCCGACCCGGCGGCCCTCGCCTGCCGCCGGGGCGAAGACGGCGGTCGGCAAGTAGAGCCGTCGGGTCGCTGGGTCCGCGGCGATCGTGCGTGCCCCGATGGCCGTCGCAAAGGTCGCGACCGAGACGACTTTGCCGCGGCGCTCAACTCGATCTGGGTGACGGTGCCATCCGCACCATTGGCGGAATAGGCCATCCCGTCAAGCCACGCAACGCCATCAGCGCCCGCACCGATCTCCGCCTGTGCAATGCGCGCGCCATTCGCGGCGCTGACGACCATCGTCTTGTTCTCGCAGACAGAATAGAGCCGGTCCTGGTCGTCGATGGCGAGGCCGGAAGGGATTTGGCATGGGGCGAGCGAACGACGGTACATCACGGTCAGGCTCGCGGGGTCGATGGCCGCGAGTTGATTGATGTCCTCCAAGTTGACGTAAACCCTGCCGCTCTTGCCGACCTGAGCGAACTCGGGCTTGGCGCCCAGCGGGAGGGTGGCGAGCAGCTCGTGCCGCCGCGCATCCATCACGCTCACGTCGTGCGATTTACCGTTGAACGCCAGGACACGACCACTTCGCGGTTCGTAGACGATCGCGTCCGGGTTCTCTCCGACCTTGACCGTCGCCAAGGTGGCGAGCGTGACCAGGTCGAATACGGTGATCGAATTGTCTTTGCCATTACTGGTGAAGCCACGACCCAGGTCGCTCGCGATCGCGATGCCGTGGACGCCGCCGGTGTTTGTGATGGTGCCGATCTTTTGGTCGGTCGAGATATCGATGACCTCGGTCTGCAGGTTGTGCGAGACGTAGAGCCGGTGCGCCGTGCTGTCGACCGTCAGGTAGTCCCAACGCGCATCGCCGCCGAGCGCGATCTCGTCGACGACCTAATAGACAGGTGCAGCCTGGGGCAGGCTGACCGCGCCGGCGAGCACCAGCATTGGAACCAAGTTGTTCAGCGTCAATGCCATGTAGGAGAGCCGTTCAAGTGAGTGTCGCGCACACATGGCCCAACATTGGTGTCGAGGTGGCACCTGCTGTCGTCCGGCGAGTAGAGGTCGTATCCAGAACCATGGAATTCGATCGAAGGGAAGCTCGAAGCACTTACCCCCGCGCTCGTCAAACACAGCGCCAGACCAGCTATCAGCTTTCGCATGTCCGTAATCCTCAGGCCAAGTTGCTTGACCGTAGAGGGTCACACTCACCAACGGTCCCCACCGATGGGAGATTGACGATGGTTATCACG
>CAZZWY010000110.1:0-9869 GCA_964657785.1 uncultured Acetobacteraceae bacterium | reverse complement strand
GCGCGATCAGCACGCCGGCGACCGCGGCGCCGACGACACCGCAGCGCAGGGCCAGGCGGGTCCAACGGGTGAGGTTCATGGCGGGTCTCCGCGGCGTGCGAATCGGAGACGAAATGGTAGCGCTGCGCTGCGGTGAACCGGCTCGCGCATCGCGCTGGAGCGTGGCCGACTCACGACTTCGGGCGCGTCAACCCGTCAGGCCGTGGTGCCGCAGCAAGGCATCGATGCTCGGCTCCCGGCCGCGGTAGGCCTTGAAGCTGTCCATCGTGCTGCGGCTGCCGCCGGTCTCGAGGACGTTTTCGCGGAAGCGCCGGCCGGTTTCGACGTTGAGGACGCCGCTGACGCCGGTACTCGCCTCTTCGAACGCGCTCCAGGCGTCGGCCGACAGCACCTCGGCCCATTTGTAGCTGTAGTAGCCGGCCGCGTAGCCGCCGTCGAAGACGTGCGTGAAGGTGGCGAGCGGGCGCGAAAACGGCGGCGGCTTGACCACCGCCACCTCCTCGCGCACCGCCTCGACGATGCGGTCGACCTGCGCCGCCGCGTCCGGCTCGGTGTGCAGCCGCATGTCGAGCAGGGCGAGCTCGACCTGCCGCAGCGTCTGCAGGCCGGTCTGGAAGTTGCGCGCCGCGAGCATGCGGTCGAAGAGATCGCGGGGCATCGGCTCGCCCGTGTCGACGTGCGCGGTCAGGTGCTTGAGCACGTCCCACTCCCAGCAGAAGTTCTCCATGAACTGGCTCGGCAGCTCGACCGCATCCCATTCGACGCCGGAGATGCCGGAGACGCCGAGGTCGTCGACGCGGGTCAGCATGAGCTGCAGCCCGTGCCCGAATTCGTGGAAGAGCGTGACGACGTCGTCGTGGGTCAGCAGCGAGGGCCGCTGCCGGCCGCCCATCGCGACCGGCGGCGCGAAGTTGCAGATCAGGTTGGCGACCGGCGTCTGCAGCGCCCCGTCCGGGCGCAGCCAGCGGTCGCGCACGTCGTCCATCCAGGCGCCCGACTGCTTGCCTGGGCGGGAGAACAGGTCGAGGTAGAACTGGCCGACGAGTTGCGCCGGCTCGCGCTGGTCGCCCGAGGCGGGGCGTTCGATGCGGTAGAAGCGCACGTCCGGATGCCAGACCGGCGCGACGTCGGGCTTGATGCGCACCTCGAACACCGTCTCGACGATGTGGAAGAGGCCTTCGAGCACCTTCGGCTCGGTGAAGTACTGCTTGACCTCCTGTTCGCTGAAGGCGTAGCGCTGCTCCTTCAGGCGGGTGCTGACGAACGGCCGGTCCCAGGCCTGCAGGTCGGTCAGGCCGAGCTCGGTGCGGGCGAACTCGGTCAGCTCGGCGAGATCGCGCTCGGCGCCCGGCCGGGCCCGGCGGGCGAGGTCGGCGAGGAAGGTCGTGACCTGCGCCGGCGACTCCGCCATCTTCGGGACGAGGGATTGCTCGGCCGGGCTCGCGTAGCCGAGCAGCCGCGCCTCTTCGAAGCGGAGTTCGAGCAGCTCCGTGATCAGGGCCGTGTTGTCGAGCGCCGGCGGACCGAATTCGCTGGCGCGGGTCGCGAACGCGGTGTAGAGGCGCTCCCGCAGCGCGCGGTCCTGGGCGTAGTCGAGCACCGGCAGGAAGCAGGGGTACTTCAAGGTGAGCTTGTAGCCTTCCTTGCCCTCGGCCTCGGCCGCCGCACGGGCGTTCTGGCGGACGTCCTCCGGCACGCCCGCCATCTCCGCCTCGCTCGCATACCAGGCGAAGGCGTCGGTCGCGTCGAGCACGTGCTCCGAGAACTTCTGGCCGCGCTCGGCCTGCTGGTCCTGCAGCGCGGCGTAGCGGCTGCGGGCGGCGCCCTCGAGCTCGGCACCGGAGAGCCGGAAGTCGCGCACCGCATTGCCGAGCGCCTTCTTGCGCGCCTCGCTCAAGGTCGCGGCAGCGGGGCTCGCGAGCACCGCCTTGTACCGACGCGGGTGTAGAAGTCGACGACGCGCGACAGGTTGTCGTTGTAGGCCGCGCGAAGTTCCGGCGTGTTGACGACGGCATTCAGGTGCCCGACAGCGCCCCACGCACGCGAGAGCCGCTCGGTGGCGACGTCGAGAACCGACGACAGCGCTTCGTACTCGGCGGGCACCGCGTCGCTCGTCGCCCGGTCGAGCGCGGCGTTGGCCTGGGCGAGCAACACGTCGACCGCCGGGGTGATGTGTTCGGGGCGGATGGCGTCGAAGCGGGGCAGGGTGGCGGCGTCGAGCAGCGGATTGGGGGAGAGGGGTGTCGTCATGATGGATTCCGGGTCGTTCGGCCTCAGGGGATCGCCCCGGCCGCGGGTTCGGGCGCTGCGTCGGCCGCGAGCTCGGCACTGCGCAGCGTGTTGGCGAGCAGCATCGCGATCGTCATCGGGCCGACGCCGCCGGGCACCGGGCTGATCCAGCCTGCGACTTCGCGGACGGCGTCGAAATCGACGTCGCCGCAGAGGGTGCCCTCGTCGGTGCGGTTGATGCCGACGTCGATCACGATCGCGCCGGGCTTGACCATGTCGGGGGTGACCGTGCCGCGACGCCCGACGGCCGCGACGACGATATCGGCCAGGCGCGTGTGCGCCGCTAGGTCGACGGTCGCGCTGTGGCAGACGGTGACGGTCGCGTTCGCCTGCAGCAGCAGCAGTGCCATCGGCTTGCCGACGCTGTTGCTGCGGCCGATGACGACCGCATGCTTGCCGCGCAGGCTCACGCCGGTGCTTTCGATCAGCTTCATGCAGCCGGCCGGTGTCGCCGGTCGAAAGCCGTCGAGCCCGGCCAGGAGTTCGCCGGCCGAGCGCACCGAGAACCCGTCGACGTCCTTGGCGGTCGAGATCGACTCGATCACCTGGTGCGGGTCGATGTGCGCCGGCAGCGGCAGTTGCACGAGGATGCCGTGCACCCGGGGGTCGGCGTTCAAGGCGCGGATGCGGTCGAGCAGCTCGGCTTCGCCGAAGCTCGCCGGGTGCTGCTCGAGGATCGACCGCACGCCGGCGGCCCCGCAGGCACGCACCTTGTTGCGCACGTAGACGGCACTCGCCGGATCGTCGCCGACGAGGAGCACGGCCAGGCCGGGCTGCACGCCTCGGGCGGTGAGCGCGGCGGCGCGACGGGCGGCATCGGCACGCAACGTCGCCGCGAGTTCGGTGCCGTTGATCAGTTGGGCGGTCATCGCAGGGCCTTCAAACGCCCCTGCCGGGCCGCGGACATCGAGGCGATCAGACCTTCGCCGGGGCCCCGAGGGCGATCTTCAACAGGTCGGCGACCGTGTTGGCGTTGAGCTTTTCCATGATGTTGGCACGGTGCGCTTCGACGGTCTTGATGCTGATGCCGAGGTCGTCGGCGATCTGCTTGTTGAGCCGCCCGGCGACAATGCGCTCGAGCACCTGCGCTTCGCGCGTCGTGAGGCGCGAGAGCAGGGCGTCACGGCTGGCGGCTTCCTGGTGCTTCGAGAAATCGACGCGCGCGCGCTCGAGCATCTTCTCGACGAGCGCCACGAGTTCGTTCTCCTTGAACGGCTTCTCGATGAAGTCCTCGGCGCCTTTTTTCATCGTCGTCACCGCCATCGGCACGTCGCCGTGGCCGGTGATGAAGGTGACCGGCAGCGGCGAGCGGCGCTCGAGCAGGCGGTCCTGCAGCTCCAGGCCGCTCATGCCGTCCATGCGGATGTCGGCGATCAGGCAAGCGACTTCGCGCGGGTCGAACCGGGACAGGAACGACTCGGCCGAATCGAAGCACTTGACGCGGTAATCCTTGCCCTCGAGGAGCCACTGCAGCGAATCGCGCACGGCCTCGTCGTCGTCGACGACGTACACGGTGCCTCGTTTGGGAATCAGGCTCATGTGACCACAGTCGTGTAAGGGGGGATTGACATCTCGGCCGGCGGCGCCTCCACGGGCAACGTGAACGAGAACCTGCATCCGACGACGGACTCGCCATTGTAGAGGTTCTGCGCCTTCAGACGCCCCCGGTGGCTCTCGATGATCGAGCGGCAGAGGCCCAGCCCGATGCCCAGGCCGTCGGGCTTGGTGGAGAAGAACGCCTCGTACATCCGGGCGATGACATCCGGGTGCAGGCCGGGGCCCATGTCGGTGACGCTGAACTCGATCCCGCGACCTTCCTCGTCGCTGAAATGCGGGACGACGCTCAGCTCGATCGCGCGGCGCGGCTGCGGCAGCTTGGCGTTGTCGACCGCTTCGGCGGCGTTCTTCAGCAGGTTCAGCACGACCTGCTCGATCAGGATCGGGTCGACCATCAAGGTGGGCAGGCGCTGGGCGACGTAGGTTCGGATGCCGACGTTGCGGCGGCGCAGTTCGATGCCGGCGAGCTCGACCGCGTCGTCGACGATGCTGTGCGCCTGAGACGGCTGGCGCTGCGGTTCGCTGCGCTTCACGAAGGCGCGGATGCGGTGGATGATCTGGCCGGCGCGCTGCGCCTGGCGGGCCGTCTTCTCGAGCGCGAGGATCAGGTCTTCCTTGTCGATCGCGTTGTTGTTGACGCGGTTCACGATGCCGTTGCAGTAGTTCGTGATCGCCGTCAGCGGCTGGTTCAGCTCGTGCGCGACCGACGACGCCATCTCGCCCATCGTCACCAGCCGGCTCGTGACCTGCGCCTTCTCGGCCTGGCTCGCGCTCAGCGCCTCGGCGCTGCGGCGGGCGGTGATGTCGGTCGCGATCAGCATCTGCGCGAGCCGCCCGTCGGTCCATTGCAGATAGCGGGCGCGCACCTCGAACCACTTCTGCAGCGACTCGATGAAGACTTCGCGCGAGTCCGAGCCGGCTTCGGTCAACTGCTGGGTCGGCAGGCCGCCGAAGTTGTCGACCGACTCGTCGGACTCGTCGGCGGCCGGCGAGGCGACGCTCGCATCCGAGCCGGCGAGCAGCGAGTGCCCCTTCGCCTCGGCGCCGAACCAGACGCGGTAGGAACGGTTCGCGAACAGCAGCTCGCCCCGCTGCACCGACAGCACCGAGACGGCGGCGTCGAGTCCTTCGAGCACGGTGGTGAAACGCTCGTGCGAGGCGGAAAGCTGGTCGCGGATGCGCTTGGCCTCGGTGATGTTGGTCATCGAGGTCATCCAGCCGGTCTGCACGCCCTTCGGATCGATGAGCGGGGAGACGTACATGCGCGAGTCGAAGAGCGAGCCGTCCTTGCGCATCACCTTGACTTCCATGCCGCCGACGGGGCTGCGACCCTGGAGCTCTTGCTGCAGCAGCCTCGCGTTCTCGTCGATCTGGTCGGGCGGCCAGTGCGGCAACGGCGGCATGCGGCCGACGAGTTCGGACTCGGAGAACCCGGTCATCGCGCAGAACGCCGGGTTGACGTAGGTGATGCGGCCTTCCATGTCCATCGCGCGCATGCCGGTCAGCATCGAGTTCTCCATCGCCCGCCGGAAGTTGGTCTCGTTGACGAGCGCGCTTTGCATCTGCAGCCGGCGCCCCATGTGGCGCCACGTGCCGAGCAGCATCCAGACGGTGAGTGCCGACAGCAACGCGACCATCCAGAAGAGCGTGTTGCTGATGAGGCCGATGGAGGTCCGATAACCCTGGGCGCGCAGCATCAGGCCGTTGTGCGCGGGCTCGATCGGCACCTCGTAGATGATCGAGGGCCGCACGTTCCTGTCGCCGGGCAGCCGTGCGACGGTGCTCGCGAGCGGCGTGGCCGATCCGTCGAGCAAGGTGATGGCGTGACGGTTCGAGGCCTCCTTCGGGATGTTCCGGCGCATCAGGGCCTCGATCGAATAGTCGGCGATCAGCGTCCCGGCGAAATTGCCGCGTTCGAGCAGCGGCACCTGGACCTGGAACACCGCCCCGCCGAAGCCGTCGCTGAACGGCCGCGAGTAGACCGGCAGGCGTTGCGCGCGCGCCGCGGCGAAGGCGGCCGCGGGGGCGCTGCCGCCGCCCGCGCCGGGCAGCGACGCCGGTGCCGGGGCTTCCAGGGTGGCGCCCGCCGCGATCGGGAAGTTGCTCGCCGAGAAGCTGGCCCGCGGCAACCCGGTGCCGTTGACCCAGATCAGGCTGGTGATCTCGGGGCGGTCGCGGGCGAACTCCGACGCCTGGTGCAGAAACTGGTCCTGGTCGATCGTGCGGGTGACGATCTCCCGGGCGATCCGCACGAGCTGCTCCTGGTTCTCGATCAGTCGCAGGCGGATCTGTTGCTGGGCGATCTCGGTGTCGCGCTTGACCGACTCCTGCTCCCGCTCGAATTCCTCATTGCGCAGATACCAAAAGGCCGAGATGATCGCCGCGAGAAAGAGCAGGACGGAGACCAGCGGGCCGAGCGTCGCGAAGCGGTCCTGCCGTGCTGCGGACTGCCGGCGCCACCAGCGGCCGAACAGTCTTTCGGGCCAGGTGCGCTTGGCGCGCGCGAACGTGGCGGCGGGAGCGGGAACTTGCATCGGCCGATTATCGTGCGACGGTGGTCGCGGAGGGACGCCAATCCCGTCGTCGATTTCATAATACAAAACAGCTTCGCATCATTTGGGAAGCACGGCGGGTTGTGAGAGACTCTCTGCACGCACCCCCGACCTGGAGACCCGCATGTCCGCTCAGCCCGATACCTTTCTCGGCGCCGCCGCCAACGATGCCGATGCCCTGGAGACCCGTGAGTGGCTGGAGGCGCTCTCCGCCGTCATCGCGGCCGAAGGCGGGGAGCGCGCGCACTTCCTGCTCGAGCAGCTGATCGACCACGCCCGCCAGGCCGGCATCGACATGCCGTTTTCCGCCAACACCGCCTACGTCAACACCATCCCGTTCGACCAGGAAGAGCGCACGCCGGGCAACATCGAGATCGAGGAGCGGCTGCGCACCTACATGCGCTGGAACGCGATGGCGATGGTCGTGAAGGCGAACCGATTGCACCCGGCCGACGGCGGTGATCTGGGCGGTCACATCTCGAGCTTCGCCTCGCTCGCGACGATGTTCGGCACCGGCTTCAACCACTTCTGGCACGCCGAGAGCGAAGGCCATGGCGGCGACCTGCTCTACATCCAGGGCCACTCGTCGCCCGGCATCTACGCCCGGGCGTTCATGGAAGGGCGCTTGACCGAGGAGCAGCTCCTCAACTTCCGGCAGGAAGTCGACGGCAAGGGCATCTCGAGCTATCCGCACCCGAAGCTGATGCCCGAGTTCTGGCAGTTCCCGACCGTCTCGATGGGCCTCGGCCCGCTGATGGCGATCTACCAGGCGCGCTTCCTCAAATACCTGCACGCCCGCGGCATCGCCGACACGGCGAACCGCAAGGTCTGGGTCTTCTGCGGCGACGGCGAGATGGACGAGCCCGAGTCGCTCGGCGCTATCGGTCTGGCGGCGCGCGAGAAGCTCGACAACCTGATCTTCGTCGTCAACTGCAACCTGCAGCGCCTCGACGGCCCGGTGCGCGGCAACGGCAAGATCATCCAGGAGCTGGAGGGCGAGTTCCGCGGCTCAGGCTGGAACGTCATCAAGCTGCTCTGGGGCAGCTACTGGGATCCGCTGCTCGCCCGCGACAAGGAAGGGATCCTGCGCAAGGTGATGATGGACACCGTCGACGGCGACTACCAGGCGATGAAGGCCAACGACGGCGCCTTCGTGCGCAAGAACTTCTTCGGCCAGCATCCGAAGCTGCTCGAGATGGTCGCGAAGATGAGCGACGACGACGTCTGGCGCCTCAACCGCGGCGGCCACGATCCGCAGAAGGTCTATGCGGCCTTCCACAAGGCCGTGAACACGGTCGGCCAGCCGACGGTGCTGCTCATCAAGACCGTCAAGGGCTTCGGGATGGGCAAGAGCGGCGAGGGCAAGAACACCGCGCACCAGACGAAGAAGCTGATCGACGAGGACGTGAAGATCTTCCGCGACCGCTTCAACATCCCGATCGCCGACGAGCATCTCCCCGACATCCCGTTCCTCAAGCCCGCCGACGACACGCCGGAGATGAGGTACTTGCACGAGCGCAGGAAAGCGCTCGGCGGCTATCTGCCGCACCGCAGGACCAAGGCCGACGAACAGCTCCCCGTTCCCGAACTCGGCATCTTCAAGGCGGTGCTGGATGCCACCGCCGAGGGCCGCGAGATCTCGACCACCCAAGCCTTCGTGCGCTTCCTGACGCAGTTGCTGCGCGACAAGGCGCTCGGCCCGCGTGCCGTGCCGATCCTCGTCGACGAGGCGCGCACCTTCGGCATGGAGGGCCTGTTCCGCCAGATCGGCATCTACAACCCCGCGGGCCAGAAATACACGCCGGTCGACAAGGACCAGGTGATGTACTACCGCGAGGACATCGCCGGACAGGTGCTGCAGGAAGGCATCAACGAGCCCGGCGGAATGTCGAGCTGGATCGCCGCGGCGACGAGCTACAGCACCAACAACCGCATCATGGTGCCGTTCTACGTCTACTACTCGATGTTCGGCTTCCAGCGCATCGGCGACCTGGCCTGGGCGGCCGGCGACATGCAGGCCCGCGGCTTCCTGCTCGGCGGCACCTCCGGCCGGACGACGCTCAACGGCGAGGGCCTGCAGCACGAAGACGGCCACAGCCACATCCTCGCGGGCACGATCCCGAACTGCATCAGCTACGACCCGACCTTCGCCCACGAGGTCGGCGTGATCCTGCACCACGGCCTGGTGCGGATGGTGGAGAAGCAGGAAAACGTCTATTTCTATCTCACGCTGCTGAACGAGAACTATCCCCAGCCGGGCCTGCGCCCGGGCACCGAGGCCGAGATCATCAAGGGCATGTACCTGCTTGAGCCCGGCGCCGCCCTCGGGCATCCCGTCAACCTGCTCGGCAGCGGCACGATCCTGCTCGAGAGCGTCGAGGCCAAGAAGCTGCTCGAGGCCGACTGGGGCGTGTCGGCGAGCGTCTGGAGTTGCCCGAGCTTCAACGAACTCGCCCGCGACGGCCAGGACTGCGAGCGCTACAACCTGCTGCACCCGACCGAGACGACGCAGCGGGTGCCCTTCGTGACGCAGCAGCTCGACACCCGGCCGGGCCCCGTGATTGCCTCGACCGACTACATGAAGAACTACGCCGATCAGATCCGCGCGCACATCCCGCGCGGCCGGGTCTACAAGGTGCTCGGCACCGACGGCTTCGGCCGCAGCGACTTCCGCAGCAAGCTGCGCGAGCACTTCGAGATCAACCGCCACTACATCGTCGTCGCGGCCCTGAAGGCACTCGCCGACGAAGGCACCGTGCCGCGAACGCTGGTCGCCGACGCGATCGAGAAGTACGCGATCAATACCGACAAGATCAACCCGCTCTACGCCTGAGCCACCTGCCCCGCACATCACGCACGCACGGAGAACAACGAACAATGGCACTGGTGGAAATCAAGGTCCCGGACATCGGCGATTTCGACGAGGTGGAGGTCATCGAACTGCTGGTCAAGGCCGGTGACGCCGTCAAGGCCGAGCAATCGCTCATCACGGTCGAGAGCGACAAGGCGTCGATGGAGATCCCGTCGTCGCAGACTGGCGTCGTGAAGGAACTGAAGGTCAAGATCGGCGACAAGGTCCGCGAGGGTTCGCTCGTGCTGATGCTCGAAGCCGCCGGCGACGGATCGGCCGATGCCCCGCCCGCTGCCCAGAAGTCGACGGCGGCGCTGGCCGAGAAGCCGCCGACGACGCCCGCCCCCGCGCCTGCTTCAGCACCCGCACCTGCGCCGGCGCCTGCCACCGGCGGCAGCAGTCCGGTCGAAGTGACGGTCCCCGACATCGGCGACTTCGCCGAGGTCACGGTCATCGAGGTGATGGTCCAGCCCGGCGACACCGTCAAGGTCGAACAGAGCCTGATGACCGTCGAGAGCGACAAGGCGTCGATGGAGATCCCGTCGTCGCACGCCGGCGTCGTCAAGGAAGTCAAGGTCAAGGTCGGCGACAAGGTGTCGATGGGCTCGCCGGTGTTGGTG
>CAZZWY010000109.1:0-9879 GCA_964657785.1 uncultured Acetobacteraceae bacterium | reverse complement strand
CCGGCGCGGGCGCGCACGTCACGCTCGCGGGCGGCAACCGCGAGGCGCTCGCCGCCCTGCAGGCCGAACTGCGCGACGCCGGCGCCGCCGTGCGCAGCGTCGCCGGCCGGCCCGACTCCGAAGCCCATGCTGCCGCGCTCGCCGACGCCGCCACCGCGGACGGCCGCGGCATCGACATCCTCGTCGTCGCCTCCGGCACCAGCATCGTCAAGCCCGCGCTGCAGCTCGAGGCCGCCGAGTGGGACCAGGTGATGGACGCCAACGTGCGCCAGAGCTGGCTGATGGCGCGCGAGGCCGGCCGGCGGATGATCGAGCAGCAGCGCGGCGGCAAGATCGTGCTGGTGTCGTCGGTGCGCGCGGCGCATGCGAGCCCCGCCGGCACGAGCGCCTACGGCGCCTCGAAGGCCGCGGTCGACATGCTGACCAAGTCGTTCGCGACCGAATGGGGCAAGCACCGCATCAACGTCAACGCCGTCGCGCCGACGATCTTCCGCTCCGAACTCACCGCCTGGCTGTTCGCCGACGAGGCCAAGGACCGTCGCAACGCGGCGCTCGCCCGCATTCCGCTCGGGCGGCTCGCCGAGCCCGACGACTTCGGCGGCAGCATCGTCTACCTCTGCTCGCGCGCCTCCGACTACGTGACCGGCGAAGTGCTGCACGTCGACGGCGGCTACAGCGCCAACTGACACATCCCATCCACCCCGGAGACATCGAGGAACCCATCATGGCCAAGTACAAGGCGGTCCGCGTCGAGACGCTCGACGAGTACAGCGAGCGTTTCAAGGACTTCGTCGCCTTCAAGCGCGAAGACGGCATCCTGGAAGTGCGCCTGCACACCAACGGCGGCCCGGTCGAGTGGAGCTACCAGATGCACCACGCGATGGCCGAGCTCTGGACCGCCATCGGCCACGACCAGGAGAACGAGGTGATGATCCTCACGAGCACCGATCCGCACTGGATCGGCAAGTGGGACGTCGAGTCGTTCAAGGAAGTCGAGCGCGCCAACGACAAGGATGCGCGCTTCGACAAGCAGATCTACGACACCATCAAGGTCGTCGAGAACTTCCTGAACGACATCGAGATCCCGACCATCGCCGCGCTCAACGGCCCCGGCATCCACTGGGAGTCGGCAATGATGAGCGACATCACCCTCTGTGCGCCCGACTACATCCTCAAGGACAACCATTACGGCATGGCCGACGGCCACGTGCCGGGCGATGGCATGGGCCTGCTCGCGCAGCAGTTCCTCGGCGTCAAGCGCGGCAACTACCACATGCTGATGGTGACCGAGACCACCGCCGACCAGCTGCTCGCGCTCGGCGTCGTCAACGAGGTGGTCGAGAAAGGCAAGGTCGTCGACCGCGCCTGGGAGATCGCCCGCCACATCATGACCCGCAGCCGCCCGACCCGCCGGCTCACCCACCAGCTCTGCGTGCGCCCCTGGAAGAAGCTGATGCACGAGGAGCTGCGCACCCACCTCCTCGCCGAGATGTACGGCTTCAACCTCGCCGACTCCAAGCACGACTTCAAGGCCATCCGCTACGGCAAGGGCGATTAATCCGACGATGACCGCGCCCGAACTCGATTTCACCCACGACCCGACGCGCCGTTCCTGGGTCGCCTCGGCGCAGGGGCACGCGGACTTTCCGCTGCAGAACCTGCCTTACGGCGTGTTCGCGCCGGCCGACGGTTCGCCGCGCGCGGGTGTGGCGATCGGCGACCACATCCTCGACCTGCGCGCGCTCGCTGGAACCGGGCTGCTGCCGCGGGCGGTCGTCCCGGCACTGCAACACAGCAGCCTCAACGCGCTCTTCGCCCTGCCGGCCGAGGAGCGCCTCGCGCTGCGCCGGCGCCTCTCCGAGCTGCTCGGCGACGGGTCGGCCCGGCCGGCGCTCGAGCCGCTCCTGCACGAGGCCGCGCACTGCAGCCTGCACCTGCCGGCGCAGGTCGGCGACTACACCGACTTCTACGTCGGCATCCATCACGCCCGCACGATCGGCGGCCTCTACCGGCCGGACGACCCGCTCAGCGTCAACTACAAGCACCTGCCGGTCGGCTACCACGGCCGCGCCTCGTCGGTGCGGGTGAGCGGCAGCGAGGTCGTGCGACCGCACGGCCAGGTGCTGTTGAAGGGGGCGGATGCGCCTGACTTCCGTGTCTGCGACGAGCTCGACTACGAGCTCGAACTCGGCGTCTGGGTCGGCCCGGGCAACGCGCCGGGCGAGCCGGTGCCGATCGACCGGGCCGCCGCGCACATCGTCGGCCTCTGCCTGCTCAACGACTGGTCGGCGCGCGACTTCCAGGCCTGGGAGCGCCTGCCGCTCGGGCCGTTCCTCGGCAAGAGCTTCCACACCAGCGTCTCGCCCTGGGTCGTCACCGCCGAGGCGCTGGCGCCGTTCCGCCAGCCGCCGCGGCCGCGGCCCGAGGGCGATCCCAGGCCGCTGGCCTACCTGGTCGGTGCCGACGACTGCGCCCGGGGCCAGTTCGCCATCGACCTGCAGGCGAGCCTCCTCACGCCGCGCATGCGCGCCGCCGGCCTGCCGCCGCAAGTGGTGAGCCGCGCCGAGACGGCCGACATGTACTGGACGGTCGCGCAGATGCTCACCCACCAGACCAGCAACGGCTGCAACCTCGTGGCCGGCGACCTGCTCGGCAGCGGCACCATCTCCGGCACGGCGCCGGGGCACGGCGGCTGCCTGATGGAGCTCACCCGCGGCGGTCGCGAACCGGTGGCGCTGCCGCTCGGCGAAGCGCGCCGCTACCTGCTCGACGGCGACGAGGTCGTGCTGCAGGCCCGCGCGAGCGCGCCGGGTGCGGTCTCCATCGGCTTCGGCGTCTGCTCGGGCGTGATCGGCCCCGCCCGCGGCGCCTACGCCGGTCGTTGACTTTCTTCACACCTCTACCCACGGACCCACCATGCACGTCACCCACTACCGCGACGCGAAAGCGTACGCCGCCCCAAAACACCACGGCATGACGGCGTTTCGCCTGCAGGGCCTCGACACGACGCCGGCCGAGCGCCTGTGGGTCGGCCTGTCGCTGTTCCTGCCCGGCGGCGGCGCCGAGTCGGGCGCGAGCCCGACGGAGAAGGTCTACGTCGTGCTCGAGGGCCGGATCACCGTCGTCGCTTCGGGGCGCGAAGTCACGCTCGGCCCGCTCGACTCGATCCTGATCGAAGCCAACGAGGAACGCACCGTGCACAACAAGGGCAACGACGTCGCCCGCATGCTCGTCATCTCACCGCGCTGACGCCACACCGACGCTTTTCGCCTCGAGGCCTCCGGCACCCGCGACGCGGTGCCGGAGGCCTCGTTCTTTCTGGAAAGAAAAACTTGATGTCGAAACCGGAACGGTTTGTTCCGGTTTTGTCTCTTCAGCCGGAAAGACGTCGTGCCTAGCATTGTTGGCGGGGAAATTCCTCGCTGCCACAAGAGCAACACAAACCGGTAGGAGACAAAGGATGAACAGAACGATGCAGTGGGCCATCGCGGCCCTGGTGCAAGGCGCGGCCTTCGGTGCCGCGGCGCAGTCGAACGTCATGATCTACGGTCGTCTCGATGAAGCGCTGAACTACATCAACAACAACGGCGGCACGTCGCGAAAGTCGCTCGACAGCAATGCGGCGGCCAAGAGCCGGCTGGGCTTTTCGGGTTCGGAGGACCTCGGCGACGGCCTTCGGGCGCTGTTCCAGCTCGAGTCCAATTTCTCTCCCGACACCGGCACGATGTCCGACGGCGCGAGGTTCTTCAACCGGGCCGCGCTCGTGGGGCTGAGCGACCGCAACCTCGGCACGCTGACCTTCGGGCGGCAGAACGATTTTCTCTACATCGACCTGCCGCGCACGTCCTCGCCGCTGCTGATCGGCGGGCAGGGCGGCGGCTGGCAGGCCGCCACCGGCGTCAAGCAGACGCTGCAGCTCGACGTGCATTACGGCGGCGTGGCCTGGGACAACACCGTCAAGTGGAAGGGCCTGATCGGGCCGGTCAATGTCGGCGTGATGTACGGGCTCGGCTCGGAGAACAACAAGGACAAGATGGCCTCGGCGTTCGCGCGCTACGACTCGGGGCCGCTCTCGGCGGGCATCGGCTGGGTCAAGGACAACTTCGCCACCTCGATCACCGCGCGCGAGGTGACCTCCATCGGCGCGACCTACACCGCCAAGGGCTTCGTCTGGTTCGCCAACAGTGCCTGGGGCAAGGATCCGCTGACCCGCGGCCGCATCCATCCGACCGAATTCGGCGTCACCTACGATTTCACGAAGCAGTGGATGCTCGGCGTGGACTTCGCCTACGTGCCGGTCACCACCAACAACGGGACGAAGGCCACGCTCACCCAGCCCGCCATCGGCGCGAAGTACACCCTGAGCAAACGGACGTTCCTGTTCTCGTCGCTCGCGCGCAACCACAGCAGCGACATCTCGGTCGTCGCCGCCACGCTCGACCGCCCGGGCGGCGCGACGTTGCCGTCGACGACGAACTCGCAAACCGGCTTCCGGCTCGGCATCCAGCACAACTTCTGATCCGGGGTTCGCCGGAGCGACGTCCGCCCGTTGTCGCGCGACAGGCCGGCGACACGCGTTTGAGTCACCAGCCTCAGGACAAGAGCTTGTTGATGATTTCCTCGAGGTTGATCTTCATCGCCTTCTGACCTTCAGGCGTGCCGAAGTTGTTGACCAGCTCGGTCATCATCTGGTTGACCCCGGTCACCGTCGCGGCCATGTCGCGCAACCGATCGTAGGTGAGCTGATCGCTCAGCGAGCTCATGCTGCCGCACGCGTCCGCCACGACCATCACGTCGTATCCCAGTCCGATGGCGTCGGCGGCAGCCCAAAACAGGCAGATGTCGGTAGTCAACCCGGCAAGGATGGTGCGATTACGATTCAACGACTTCACGTCCGCGGCGAGCTTGGCGTCGTCCCAGCAGCTGAGCTGACCGCCGCGCTTGTATCGCTTCGCGTACTGATCGGGAGCCAGCTGCGCCAGGTCCGGAATGATGGGCCCGACGTTCTCTTCCATCGTGGTGGTCATCACGAGCGGCATGGTGTTGGCATGTGCCGGCTCGACCAATGCGGCGCTACCGACAGCGGCGACTGCCCCCAGGGGCAACGGTTTGCACCAGGTCCCTCATGGGGATGGCTCCGGTGATGGACGGCCAAACGGTGCTCGAACCTCGCTGGAGGTTGGCGAAAAGTGTGTCCATGTCGGTGACACGGACCAATGGCAAACATGGAAAGCATGTTTCCACTGTTGGCACAACGCAGTGGACGGCCGGGGTACATTGCACCGATCCATTCCCTGATCGTTCCATCCTGGAAAACAAGCGTCCCGACCTCAGCGATATCGCTCTCTTCGTCGAGGTCGCGAAACGCCGCAGCTTCAGCCGGGCCGCAGAGGCGCTCGGAATGCCCAACTCTTCGCTGTCGCGCCGGATCTCGAGGCTGGAGCGGGCTGTCGGGGTGACCCCTGTTGCACCGAAGCTCCCGCCGCGTTGAATTAACCGATCTCGGCCGAAAATACTTCGAAGGGTGCGAGAAAATCGTGGAGGATGCGGAGGCCGCGCACGAGCAACTCGTTCGCGAAAGTTCTTCGCCGAAGGGCAAGATCCGCATGTCCGTTCCGGTTCGCCCGCCTGTACCCTGACCTGACCTTCGACGTCGACATGAGCCCGCGTCGGGTTGATCTCCTCGCCGAGCACTACGACCTGGCAATTCGGGTTGGTGACCTGGAAGATTCCTCGTCACTCGTCACGAGACGGCTCGCGATGGTGGAGGTCTCCTTGTACGCATCGGCCGCTTACCTGAAGGCGGCCGGGGTGCCGCAGACGCCCGCCGATCTGTCGGGCCATTGCTGCCTGCGCATGTGGCTTCCAGAGCCTGCGCTGCCTTGGGTGCTGCGACACGAGGAAGATCAGGTCGCCGCCATCGGGCACAGCCGTTTCTCCATCAACAACCTGAGCATGCTGCGCGAACCCACCGTGTCGGGTGTCGGCATCGGAGCCCTTGACGCGGTCGTGGCCGATGCGGACATCCGCGGGGGCCGGCTGCAGCGCGTTCTGCCGGGGTGGTCCATGCCGCCGCTGCCGATCAGCTTGCTGACGCCAGGATCGCGGCTGCCGCGACGCCTTCGTCTGTGGGTGGATTTCCTTGCCGAACGACTTCGGTGCTTCGACTGTGGGACTTCGCTGGAATCCTCTACATCAGCCTAACGTCCATGGGTGCGAGAGTCCGCCTAGAGGCGGGCCTTTTTTGGCCGAGAGCGAGCGCCCGTCAGTTCGCCAGGAAGCTGCCCGTCGCCCGCAGGGGGGATGGCCGCGAACATATGCGAATTGTTGTCGGCGGGCAGCGGCAGACCCGCTGTCAGCGGGCGTCGCTCAGATCTCGGTCTGCTCCGAGATCTCGAGGGCGTCATCCACCTCGATGCCGAGGTACCTCACGGTCGACTCCAACTTCGAGTGGCCAAGAAGCAGTTGGACCGCCCGCAGGTTCTTCGTGCGACGGTAGATGAGCGTCGCCTTCGTGCGTCTCATCGAATGGGTGCCGTACTCTGCAGGGCCCAGACCGAGGTCCTCAACCCAACCCTCGAGAATGCGGGCGTACTGCCGGGCGCCAAGGTGCGGCGAGTCGTGGATGCGGCTGGGGAAGACGTAGTCGTCCGATTTCAGCGCCGCTTCCTTGATCCACTTGGAAACGGCTTCGCGGGTGGCTGGGGTGATCTCAAACTACACAGGGCGTTGGGTCTTCTGCTGCATCACCATCGCTCGGCTTGCTACTTGGTCGCCGTGACAGACTTCCCGTACCTTGAGGCGAACGAGGTCGCAACCTCGACGCTTGCTGTCGATCCCGAGGTTGAACAGGGCAAGTTCGCGGGTTCGATTCTCCATCTGCAGGCGGACCCGAAGAGCCCAGATGTCCCGCAGCTTGAACGGCGCCTTCTGACCGACGATCTTGCCCTTGTTCCATGGCTCGCGACGACTGGCATTCGCAACTGTTTCCATGATGGTCTCCCATCGAGTTGAGGGAAAACCACAATGCTCCAGTGTTGAACCGGCGACGCTCGCGGGGTCATTCCGCTCAATCGGAGCCCTCGAAGCGTCGGGGGGCCCCGTCGACGAGCGCACGAGCGGTCGTTCTCAAAGGCGAACGGCAGCTGTCTGCCGCAGGCGTTGACTTACGCTCCCGGCCAGGAGCTGTCGATCACCAGCGTCGGCTTTGCGGTATTACGCTGAGCCGCCGGAACTACGATGGAATCCATATGCCTCACCTCGAGAACGATGACAGCCTGCGCTTCGCACGGGAGGCTGCACGTTGTCGAGTGCAAGAGGCTATGCTGAATAGCCGGCAACAACCTTCCAGGGTGAAAGGGGCGCGGTTTGGCTCGCAGAGCTATCGCACTGAGTGGAAGCGTCTGGTTCGGTGAAGACAGCGAAGAGGAGACTTGGGTGGCGACAGCGAAGAAGAAGGCGCCTTCGGCGAACAGGGCCGCCAAGCCGACCGAAGAAGTGGGACGCACACGAACGGCGCGGCCGTATCCAGCGACGTCGTTTCAGGACGCACTGGACTTGGGCAACGCGATCATGATGCACGCTGCCGGGGAGCGCGTGCGTCGTCTGACGCTGCTGGAGAAGATGGGCAAGTCCGCTACCAGCAGCGCGACGAAGATGATGATTACGAACTCCGGGAAGTATGGAATCACGACGGGTTCGTACGCCGCGGATTTTCTAGAACTGACGCCCGTAGGCTCAGTCGTAGTCAACACTACGAGGTTGGAGGGCGAGCGGCGCAAGGCCGCTTTCGACTTGGCTATCGAAGGCGTGGCCCCCTTCAAGCTCCTGTACGACCACTACAAGGGCAAGCGCCTGCCCGAGCGCGAGATCATTAAGGATGTCTTGCGAGACTCGGGCACCAGCGTCCCCGACTTGGACGAATGCGTCGATACTTTCACCGTGAACGTGAAGGACCTAGGGCTGCTTAGGACGATTGGTGGAGCAGAAACGCTTATCTCCATCGAACAGCTGCTGGAAGGGCTTCCGAATGCAGATGGCGTCACTGCTGTGGCGCGCGCCACTCCGGCCCAAGCGACCCCGCCGATCGTCAAAAAGGTCGCGAGCGACTCCGCCAGTGCATCGGACTGGGAAAAGGTGTGCTTTTACATTACGCCGATTGGCGCTGAGGACAGTGAGGCACGCAAGCACGCGGACCTGTTCATGTCCTCACTTGTGCAGCCGGCACTTGAAGAGCTCGGACTGACAGTCGTCAGAGCGGATCAGATCGGTGAGCCCGGGATGATAACCACGCAGGTGCTGGAGTACCTGAAGAAGTCGAAGCTGGCTATCGCCGACCTTTCTTATCTGAACCCGAACGTTTTTTATGAAGTCGCGCTCCGGCATGCACTGCGTCTGCCAGTGGTGCAGCTTATTCGCAAGGCTGACCGGCTTCCATTCGACGTCAATCAGTCCCGAACGCTTGTCTTCGACACAACGGATATCTACAGCCTCATTCCGAAAATTCAAACGTACCGAGCAGAGATTGCGAATCAGGCTCGCAAGGCGATTGAAGATCCCGAAAGCGTTGGCAACCCCGTAAGCGTGTTCTACCCAGACTTCTACAAGTAGCCGCTAACTTGCCGCGCCGACAGCCACGGCAAGGCTTAGGGGGACGGCTCATAAATCCTCAGCCGGACGGTCGCGCAACGTGCGGCAGGGCTTAGCGATTACGATCACCGTGTGAAGCAACTGACTCTTGATGTGAAATACGCGCATAACGAGAGTTGACAGGAGCGCGTCCAAGGCGCCACCGATCATGCTAGGCCGATGTTCGCTCCCGAGCGCCTGGTTAGCGCATGGCATTTTCCGCTTTGGGTCGGTACCTCCAGTTCGCCCGGAAGTGAAGCGGTCATCGCAGCAGCGAGAACATCCCGTCCTCGCCCGGAGTCAGTTGTACATCGCATAGCCCCACGGTTGCTCCGTCATGCTCAAGCTTCAGCGCGCTTCAAGAGCAAAGCTTCCCACGGAGTGAACCGCCCCCGGCTTTTTCAGGAGGCTCCAATCTTTGAAAGGATGGAGCCATGAGGAGGTCGACGAAGTTTTCGCCCGAGGTGCGTGACCGGGCGGTGAGGATGGTGGCCGAGCGGCGGGGCGAGCACGAGTCGCAGTGGGCGGCGATTGTCTCGATCGCCGGCAAGATCGGCGCGACGCCGCAGACCCTGCTGAACTGGGTACGCCAGCAGGAGCGCGATCGCCCAGGCGGAGCTCGACTGCCGGTTGAAGTAATGAACGCTTTCGTGGACGAGCACCGCGCCACGCGCGGGGTCGAGCCGATCTGCCGAGCGCTGCAGATCGCCCCGTCGGGCTATCGGCGACACGTGCAGTGTCGCCGTACCCCGGCCTTGCGCACGGCCCGGGTGCGCGGGGATGAGGCGTTGTTGCCGCGAGTCCGTGGTGTCTGGGAGGCGAACCTTCGGGTCTACGGTGCCGACAAGGCCTGGCGGCAGTTGCAGCGCGAGGGTGAGGCCGTGCCGCGTTGCACCGTGGAGCGGTTGATGCGCCGCGAGGGCGTGCGCGGCGTGATCCGCGGCAAAGTGCGGCGTACGACGTTTGCCGATCCGAAGGCGCCGTGTCCGCTGGACAGGCGCTCTACGACCGGCGGCCGAGCGGCGACAGCAGCTTGACCCACCACTCGGATCGCGGTTCGCAATACCTATCCCTGCGCTACAGCGAGCGGCTCGCCGAGCCCGGTATCGAGCCGTCGGTTGGCAGCAAGGGCGACAGCTACGACAACGCGCTGGCCGAGACGATCAGCGGGCTCTACAAGGCCGAGCTGATCCAGCTTCACTTCGCCGCGGTGCTCAAGCGCGGCAGGGCCCGGCGCTACCTGAAAGCCCT
>CAZZWY010000108.1:6613-9892 GCA_964657785.1 uncultured Acetobacteraceae bacterium | reverse complement strand
GACGAGCCAGTCCTCGCCGAGGTCGGCGCGTGGTGCAGCCTCGAGCGCGTCCTGCGCCTTGTCGAGACATTGGTCGAGCCCGTAGCTGCCGTATTCCACGTCGTGCGCGCCGGCCTCGTAGGACACCATCGGGTCGCCGGGCGCGACGCGCAGGAGCACGAACACCACCAGCAGCACGCCGAACAAGGTCGGCAGCGCCCACAGGAGGCGCTTGGCGATCAGCGCACCACCCATGGGAGGGTTCCCAGGCGACTCAACCCTTGGCCTTGCCGACCGACTGCGCGAGCAGGTAGCCCGCCATGTGCGGCTTCACCGCGAGGCTCTTCTTGAAGAGGATCGTCTGCACCTGCTGGTAGAGCGGCAGCACCAGCGCGTGTTCGGCGATGTAGCGGTCGACCGCCTTCCAGCCGGCGATGCGCTTGGCCTCGTCCTTCTCGCCCCAAAGCGGGCCGATCATGCCGTCGACGTCCTTGGACTTCCAGCCGGAGTGCGGGCTCGGCCCGAACATCGCGAAGCCGGTCGAGTCGTTCGGGTCGCCGATCGCGTCGCCCCAGTTGTAGAACGCCATCGGCGCGAGCTTGTGCGAGAGGCGCAGCTCGAAGTGCTTGGCGATCTCGTAGACCTCGATCTCGGCCTCGATGCCGACCTTGCGCCACATGCCGACGATCGCCTGCACCGTCTCGTAGTCCTTCGGCAGGTAGCCGCGCGTCGTCTGGATCGTGAATTTCACCGGCTTGGCGACGCTGTAGCCGGATTTGGCGAGCAGCGTCTTCGCGAGTTCCGGGTCGTACTTGACCTTGATCGACGAGTCGAACGCGGCGTACTGCGGCGCCTGCAGCGTATCGATCGCGAAGCCGTAGCCACGCAGCAGGCGCTTGACGATCGCCTCCTTGTCGACCGCGTGGACGCAGGCCTGGCGGACGTTGTCATCTAGCATCGGCGCCACGTCGGTGATGAACAGCATCGCGATGTCGCTGATCGGCGCGCTCACGCCGCTGAGCGTGGGCAGTTTCTTCAGCCGGTCGAATTCCTCGAACGGCACGCCGAGCGTGATGTCCGACTTGCCGGTTTCGATCTCGGCGACGCGCGCGCTCGGGTCGGTGACGAACTTGATCGTCACGCTCTTGAACGCGGGCTTCGGGCCCCAGTAGCCGTCGAACGCCTTCAGCCGCACGAACGAGCCCTGCGAGAACTCCTCGATCTGGTAGGGGCCGCTGCCGATCGGCGCCTTCTCGAAGCCGGCCGCGCCGACCTTCTCGTAGTACTTCGGCGGGATCATGAAGCCGGTCAGGAACGCCATCCACTTGAAGTAGTCGGCGACGTACTGCTTCACGTCGGCGGTGATCTTGTTGCCCTCGACCTTGAAGTTGTCGACGCTGGCCCAGATGATCCCGGCGACCGGGTTGCCGGCCTTCGGGTCGCCGGCGCGCTTCAGGTTCCAGACGACGTCGGCGGCGGTGACGGGCGTGCCGTCGTGCCAGAGCGCGTTCGGGCGCACTTCCATCTCGATCTTCGTCTTGTCGGCATTCCAGCCCCACTTCGTGAGCAGCGCCGGCTTGAAGGAGAGATCGGCGGCCTGGTCGATGTACTGGTCGTAGACCGCCTTCCAGAGGCCCTGGATCGACGGGTTCACCGACGACGGGCCGGTCGTCGGGTCCCAGCTCGGCAGGCCGACGTTGTAGGCGATGGTGAGCGTATCGGCGGTCTGCGCCTCGGCAGGCGTCAGCAGCAGCGCGGCCAGCGGGCTCGCGGCGAGCGCGGCACCGCTGCCGGTCTGAAGGAAGCGGCGGCGATCGAATTCGGTCATGGAAACTCCTGGCGGGGGGAAACGGCGGCGCGTGGCATCAGGCGGCCGGGGATTTGGGTGACCAGAGGACGCTGCTCGCCGACGTTTCGTAAGCCATGCCTTTCGGATAGCTGATGAGTTCGAGCTGCAGGCCCCAGGGGGCGAGGAAATAGTTGATCGTCTGCCCCGCGGCCGGACCCTCGGTGACGGGCACCGGGCCGGCGAGCACCTGCACGCCGGAGCTTTTCAGGTACTCGACCGCGGCGGCGATGTCGTCGACGTAGAACGCGAGGTGGTGGCCGCCGATGTCGCTGTTTTTCGGCGGCTCGGTGCGCTGGTCCGGTGCGCTGTACTGGAAGAGTTCGATGTTGGAGCCCATGCCGCAGCGCAGCAGGGCGATCTCGTGCACCACGGCGCGCGGGTGGACGTTGAGCGCGTCGGCCATGAAGCTGCCGGTGTCGTCGCGAAACGGGCCGAAGCGGGTGACGAGCGTGCAGCCGATGACGTCGACGAAGAAGCGGATCGCCTCGGCCAGGTCGGGCACCGTGAGGCCGACGTGGTCCTGTCCGCGCAGGCTCGGAATGCCGCGACCGCTCGCTGTCATCGTCTGTCCCTCTCCAGGTCTCGCCCGGCGTCGTGCCGGGCTCCTTGTCGATGGAGCCCTAGCAGTTTCTGCGCCAGCGAAAATAGTTTCCTCCTAAACTATCTCGCTGTAAAGTTTCTGCCGACGATCCGGCGCGGCCCTCGGTTCTTGCCAGTGCCTCGGCGCTGTGGCACGCTCGCCCGGATTCCCCTCGCTCCAACTTCCCCCCACATCGCGGAGACCCTCAAATGGCAGGTCAGACCCTCGAGATGAAAGCCGCCGACGGCAGCGGCACCTTCACCGGCTACCTCGCCCTGCCGCGTTCCGGCAGCGGCCCGGGGCTGGTGATTGCCCAGGAAATCTTCGGCATCAACGCGACGATGCGTCAGGTCGCCGACGACTACGCCGAGGAAGGATACGTCGTGCTGGTGCCCGATCTGTTCTGGCGCCAGCAGCCGAGGGTCGAGCTCGGCTACACCGAAGCCGACTTCCAGAAGGCGTTCGGCTTCTACGGCGGCTTCGACGAGGCCCGGGGCGTCGACGACGTCCAGACCGCCCTCACCACCCTGCGCGGCCGGGCGGAAGTGACGGGCAAGGTCGGCGTGCTCGGCTTTTGCCTCGGCGGCAAGCTCGCCTACCTCGCCGCCTGCCGGACCGATGCCGACGTCGCGGTCGGCTACTACGGCGTCGGCATCGAGGCGGCGCTCGACGAGGCCGACAAGGTCACCTGCCCGCTGGTGCTGCACATCGCCGAGCTCGACAAGTTCTGCCCGCCCGAGGCGCGCGCGACGATCGTCAAGGCGCTTTCCGGCCGGCCGGGGGTCTCGCTGCACGTCTATCCCGGCGTCGACCACGCCTTCGCCCGCGCCGGCGGCGACCACTTTCACCGGCCTTCGGCCCTGATGGCCCA
>CAZZWY010000108.1:0-6603 GCA_964657785.1 uncultured Acetobacteraceae bacterium | reverse complement strand
GCAGCATCGCCGCGCTGAAGGCGGCGATCGGCCCGAATTACGATCTCTCGGCGCTCTGGGACAAGCATTGCGAGTACGAGTTCGGCACCCGCAACGTCGACGACACGATGGGCACGATGGTTCCCGAGCCCTACGTCAACCACATCCCGACGATGACCGGTGGCGTCGGCTACCGCGACCTGCACCGCTTCTACACCGATCACTTCGTCAACAGCAACCCGCCCGACACCGCGCTCACGCCGATCTCGCGCACGGTCGGTGCGACGCAAGTGGTCGACGAGATGCTGTTCTCCTTCACCCACACCGTCGAAATCCCGTGGATGCTGCCGGGCGTGGCGCCCACCGGCAAGCGGGTGGAAGTGCCCCTGCTCGCCCTCATCAAGTTCCGCGGCGACAAGCTCTACCACGAGCACATCTACTGGGACCAGGCGAGCGTGCTGGTGCAGGTCGGCCTGCTCGACCCGAAGTTGCTGCCGGTCGCCGGCATCGAGCAGTCGAGAAAATTGCTCGACGAGACGCTGCCGTCGAACACGCTGATGCCCGAGCGGCAGGCCGCGGCGGTGAACTGATCACGCGGCCGGCGCCGCCGCACTGACCTCGGCCGCCGCACCGACCGCCATCCCGGGCATCCCGGGCACCGCGCGCGAGAAGACGCGGTCTTGTCGCGCAGCAAGCGGGTGACGTCGGGCCGGGCGTCGCGGCCCGCGGGGTTGCAGTCGCTTCCCGCCCGCGGCAGGACCGAGCTGTCGTCGATGGCCACCTGCCACCTCGCGCGAATCCGCGGCCGCATCGCGATCGCTCGCCGCGCGAATGGCGGCGCCAGGGCGCGGTCGGCGCCTGAGGGTCGCCGCGCGGCTCGGGCGCAGGCGCTCAGGTTCCGCCGAGCCGGATCGGCGGAGACGCGCTTCGAGCCGCAGCCGAAAGTTTGACATCTAAAATATTTCGTCGCAAACTGACTTCGACCCCACGCTCTGTCAAGGGAAGCTGCATGAAGATCGTCTGCATCGGCGGCGGGCCGGCCGGCCTCTATTTCGCGCTGCTGATGAAGAAGGCCGATCCGGCTCGCAGCATCGTGGTGGCCGAGCGCAACAAGCCCTACGACACCTTCGGCTGGGGGGTCGTCTTCTCGGACGCGACGCTCGCCAACATGCGCGAGTGCGACCTCGACTCGGCGGCCGAGATCGAACGGTCGTTCAACCACTGGGACGACATCGAGCTCGAGTTCAAGGGCACGCGCATTCGCAGCGGCGGCCACGGCTTCGTCGGCATCGGTCGGAAAAAGCTGCTCAACATCCTGCAGCGGCGCTGCGAGGCGCTCGGCGTGGAGCTGCAGTTCGAGCGCGAGGTCGACGCCGACGCCGATTTCCCCGACGCCGACCTGATCGTCGCCTCCGACGGCGTCAACTCGCGCATCCGCCGCCTGCACGAGGAGGTGTTCAAGCCCGAGATCGTGACGCGCCCGAACCGATTCATCTGGCTCGGCACGACGCGCCTCTACGACGCGTTCAACTTCACCTTCGTCAAGACCGAGCACGGCTGGTTCCAGGCCCACGTCTACCAGTTCGATGCGGCGACGACGACCTTCATCGTCGAAACCCCCGAGACCGTCTGGAAGGCGCACGGCCTCGACCGGATGAACGTCGACGAGTCGGTCGCCTTCTGCGAGAAGCTCTTCGAAGCCCACCTTCACGGCGAGAAGCTGCTGAGCAACGCGCGCCATCTGCGCGGCTCGCCCTGGCTCGCCTTCCAGCGCGTGACCTGCGAGCAGTGGTCGTTCTTCAACGGCCGCAGTCACGTCGTGCTGATGGGCGATGCGGTTCATACCGCACACTTCGCGATCGGCTCGGGCACCAAGCTCGCGATCGAGGACGCGATCGAGCTCGCGCGCCAGTTCGCGCGCAGCGAGGGCTCGGCCGAGCCGCTCGCTTCCCGCCTGCCGACTTTGCTGGCCGACTACCAGGCGTTACGCCGCGTCGACGTGCTGCGCCTTCAGAACGCGGCGTGGAACGCGATGGAATGGTTCGAGGCCGTCGGCGAGCGCTACGCCGACTCGTTGCCGCCCGAGCAGTTCATGTACTCGATGCTGACGCGTTCGCAACGCATCTCGCACGAGAACCTGCGGCTGCGCGACCGGGCCTGGCTGGAGGGTTTCGAGCGCTGGTTCGCGGAGCGCTCGGGCCTTCGCGTTGCGCCCGAGCAGACGCCCCCGCCGCCGATGTTCACGCCGTTCACGGTACGCGGGGTGACCTTGAAGAATCGAGTCGTCGTCTCGCCGATGGCGCAGTACAGCGCGGTCGACGGCGTCCCGGGCGACTACCACCTCGTGCACCTCGGCGCCCGCGCGATGGGCGGCGCCGCACTCGTCTTCGCCGAGATGACCTGCGTCAGCGCCGAAGGCCGGATCACGCCCGGCTGCCCCGGCCTCTACACCGAAGCTCAGCGCGACGCCTGGAAGCGCATCGCCGACTGGATCCACATCCACACCGATGCGAAATTCGCGGTCCAGCTCGGCCACGCCGGCGCGAAGGCGTCGACGCGGGTCGCCTGGGAGGGGATCGATCAACCCCTGCCGGAGGGCAACTGGCCGATCGTCTCGGCGTCGCGCCAGCAATACCTCGACGGCGTGAGCCAGATCTCGGCCGCGATGACGCGCGGCGACATGGACCGCACGACCGCCGACTTCGTTCGCGCGGCCGGCTGGGCCGCTGATGCAGGCGTCGACTGGCTGGAGCTGCACTGCGCGCACGGCTATCTGCTGTCGTCCTTCCTCTCGCCGCTCGTCAATCACCGCGACGACGCGTACGGCGGCAGTCCCGAGAACCGCCTGCGCTACCCGCTCGAGGTGTTCCGCGCGGTGCGCGCGGCGTGGCCGTCGCACCTGCCGATCTCGGTGCGCATCTCGGCGCACGACTGGGTCGAGGGCGGCATCCTCCCCGCCGACGCGGTGGAGATCGCGCGCGCCTTCAAGGAGGCAGGCGCCGATCTGATCGACTGCTCGTCGGGCCAGGTCAGCAAGCTCGAGAAGCCGGTCCACGGCCGGATGTTCCAGGCGCCGTTTTCCGACCGCATCAGGAACGAGGCCGGGATCGCGACGATCGCGGTCGGCGCGATCGCCGAGGCCGACCACGTCAACAGCATCATCGCGGCCGGCCGCGCCGACCTCTGCGCCATCGCCCGCCCGCACCTCGCCAACCCGGCGTGGACGCTGCAGGAGGCGGCGCGGCTCGGCTACAGGGCGATCGACTGGCCGAAGCAGTACGTGTCGGGCAAGAGCCAGATGGAGACGCTGGTCGCGCGCGACAAGGCGTCGCAGGCGGCGGCCGCGGGCGGCGCGTCGGCGGCACCGCGGGAGCCGGCATGATCTCCGCTGCCGGGAGCCTGCCATGAAGCGCGCCGCCCGGGGCGAGCTCGGCCCCCTGCTCGACGACGAGCGCATCGGGCTCGAGGGCCGCATCGCCGCCGACGACCACCAGTCGCTCAAGGTGTGGCTGCGCCTGTTGTCCTGCAGCACGCAGATCGAGACCGAGATCAGGAAGCGCCTGCGGGCCGAATTCGGCATGACGCTCGCGCGGTTCGACTACCTCGCGCAACTCCACCGACACCCGGGCGGCCTGCGGATGAGCGCGTTGTCGCGCTTCCTGATGGTCACCGGCGGCAACGTGACCGGGCTCACCGACGAGCTCGAAAAGGAAGGCCTGGTCGAGCGGACGACCCCGCCCGACGACCGGCGCTCCTGCCGCGTCTCGCTCACCAGAAAAGGCCTCCGCGTCTTCGAGAAGATCGCCGCGGTGCACGAAACCTGGGTCGTCAGCATCTTCGCCGGGATGAGCCCGGCGCAGAAGGCGCAGCTGCACGACCTCCTCGGCCGCCTGCGGGTGCAGCTCAACGACATCCAGCTGACGGCGGCCGACGCCGCGGCTTGACCCGACCGCCCGGAGAATCCCATGACGACCCCCCTCGCCGCCGCGCTCGCCGCCGGCAACCGCAGGCCGCTCGCCGGTCACCGCGCCGCGCACTTCGACTGGTCGGTCGAGGACCGCGTCGGCACCGTGACGCTGAACCGCCCCGAGCGGAAGAACCCGCTGACCTTCGAGTCGTACGCCGAACTCCGCGATCTGTTCGAGGCGCTGCGCTACGCCGACGACGTGCGCGCCGTCGTGATCGTCGGCGCCGGCGACAACTTCTGCTCCGGGGGCGACGTGCACGAGATCATCGGCCCGCTGATCGGCCTGGCGGCACCCGAGCTGCTGATGTTCACCCGGATGACCGGCGCGCTCGTCAAGGCGATGCGGCACTGCCCGCAGCCGATCGTCGCGGCGCTCGACGGCGTTTGCGCGGGGGCCGGCGCGATCGTCGCGATGGCGTCGGACCTGCGGCTCGGCACGGCGCGGTCGAAGACGGCGTTCCTCTTCAACCGCGTCGGCCTCGCCGGTTGCGACATGGGCGCCTGCGCGATCCTGCCGCGGCTGATCGGCCAGGGGCGCGCCAGCGAATTGCTCTACACCGGCCGCACGCTCGGCGGCGACGAGGCGGCGCAATGGGGCTTCCTGAACCGGCTCTGCCCTCCCGAGGACCTGCTCGCGAGCGCCCGTGCGCTCGCTTCGGAGATCGCCCACGGGCCCACCTTCGCGAACGGCATCACCAAGACGATGCTGCACCAGGAGTGGGCGATGAGCGTGGACGAAGCGATCGAATCCGAAGCCCAGGCGCAGGCGATCTGCATGCTGACCGAGGACTTCGGCCGGGCTTATCGGGCGTTCTCGGCCAGGTCCCGGCCGGTGTTCGAAGGCAACTGAGGTGGCCGGGTGCGAGGCGGCACGCCAGGTCGAGGTGCTGTCGTCGGCCCGCGATTTGCTTTAGGACTCAAGTAAATATCGTCGGCGTCCTTCCTGAGCTCGCCCCATGCCCAGCGCCCACCTCGACACTTTCGCCCGTGACAACCTGCCGCCGGTCGATCGGCAGCCGGAGTACGTCTTCGACCTGCCCGCGCTGCAGTTCCCCGAGCAGTTGAATTGCGCGACGGAGCTGCTCGACCGGTCGGTCGCCTCGGGTTGGGCCGAGCGGCTCTGTCTGAAGGCGCCCGGCATTCGCTGGACGTACGCCGAGCTGCAGCGCCAGGCCAATCGCATCGCCCACGTGCTGGTCCGCGACAGGGGCCTGGTACCGGGCAACCGGGTGCTGCTGCGAGCGCCGAACAACCCGATGATGGTCGCCTGCTGGTTCGCGGTGATGAAGGCCGGCGGCGTCGCGGTCGCGACCATGCCGCTGCTGCGCGCCAGGGAACTCACGCAGATGATCGTCAAGGCGGAGATCACGCACGCCCTCTGCGACGCGAGGATCGCCGCCGAGCTCGAACTCGCCCGGTCCGCCTGCCCGACGCTCGTGGCCGTCGAGTACTTCAACGGCGGCCAGCGGGACGGCCTGGAAGCCGCGATGGCGCGCCAGAGCGATGTGTTCGAGAGCGTCCCGACGGCCGCCGACGACACCTGCCTCATCGCCTTCACCTCCGGCACCACCGGCGAACCCAAGGGCACGATGCACTTCCATCGAGACGTGATGGCGATCTGTGCCTGCTGGCCGCCGCACGTGCTGCGCCCGCGCCCCGACGACATCTTCATCGGCAGCCCGCCGCTCGCCTTCACCTTCGGCCTCGGCGGGCTCGTGCTGTTTCCGATGTCGGTCGGCGCGTCGGCCGTCCTGCTCGAGAAGGCGTCGCCGCCGCAGCTCGTCGAGGCGATCCGGGCCTACGGCGCGACGACGCTCTTCACCGCGCCGACGTCCTACCGCGCCATGGCGGCTCACGGCGAGGCCCTGCGCGCGACGCCGCTGCGCCAATGCGTCTCGGCCGGCGAGGCGCTGCCCGCGGCGACGCGCACGCTCTGGCGCGACGCGACCGGCATCGAGTTGATCGACGGTATCGGCGCGACCGAGATGCTGCACATCTTCATCTCCGCCGATGAAGCGAACGCCCGCCCCGGCGCGACCGGCAAACCGGTCCCCGGCTACCAGGCGCGGGTGGTCGACGATGCCGGCGTGCCGCTGCCGGCGGGACAGGTCGGCCATCTCGCCGTGAAAGGTCCGACCGGTTGCCGCTACCTCGCCGACGCGCGCCAGGCGCAGTACGTGCAGGACGGCTGGAACCTCACCGGCGATGCCTACGTGGTCGATGCCGACGGCTACTTCCACTACAGCGCCCGCACCGACGACATGATCGTCTCGGCCGGCTACAACATCGCTTCGCCCGAAGTCGAGGCGGCCCTGCTGCTGCATCCGTCGGTCGCGGAATGCGGCGTCATCGGTGTCGCCGACAGCGAGCGCGGCCAGATCGTCAAGGCCTTCGTCGTGCTGCGCCCCGGCCACGCCGCGGACGCGCAGCACACGCTCGCGCTGCAGGATTTCGTCAAGCAGACCATTGCGCCGTACAAGTATCCGCGGGCGATCGAATATCGCAGCGAACTGCCGCGCACCGAGACGGGCAAGCTGCAGCGCTTTCGGCTGCGCGTCGCGGACTGAACCTGTGAACGAATCCGACATGCCCGCTCGTCCCGCCGAAAAGCGCCCACTCGGCGTTGCAAATCCTCGCCGTAGAAGGGACTACGGCTC
>CAZZWY010000107.1:0-9899 GCA_964657785.1 uncultured Acetobacteraceae bacterium | reverse complement strand
ATGGAACACACACTCCCGCCCCTGCCTTACGCGAAGGACGCGCTCGCGCCGCACCTGAGCCAGGAAACGCTCGAATATCACCACGACAAGCACCACAACGCTTACATCGTGAACCTCAACAATCTCCAGAAAGGCACCGAATTCGAGGAAATGACGCTCGAGCAGATCGTCAAGAAATCCTCCGGCGGCATCTACAACAACGCGGCCCAGACCTGGAACCACACCTTCCTCTGGAACTGCATGAAGCCGGCCGGCGGCGGCGAGCCGACCGGCCCGCTTGCCGACGCGATCACGGCGAAGTGGGGCAGCTACGCCGCCTTCAAGGACGCGTTCGCGAAGAGCGCCGTCGGCAATTTCGGCTCCGGCTGGACGTTCCTCGTGAAGAAGAGCGACGGCGGTGTCGACATCGTCAACATGGGGGCCGCCGGCACCCCGCTCACGACGTCCGACAAGGCCCTGTTGACGATCGACGTCTGGGAGCACGCCTACTACATCGACTACCGCAACCTGCGGCCGAAGTATTGCGAGGTGTTCCTGAATTCGTTGGTGAACTGGGATTTCGCGGCGTCCAATTTCGCCTGATCGATCGGACGATCGCCGCGTGAGGATCGTCGCGTAAGAGAAGAAGCCGGTCCCATGACCGGCTTTTTGTTTTCGGGCCAGCGTCGACCGGCTGTCACCGAGCGCGCCGAGGCATCGCAGATCGCTGACATAGAATCATTTTCAGTCCGGACATCCGTCGCGGCACCCCCGTCACCGTCATTCAGAGAGAGCGGAGCCTCACCCCATGTACCAGCACATCAAGGTGCCCGAAGGCGGGCAGAAAATCACCGTCAACGCTGATTTTTCGCTCAACGTGCCTGATCAGCCGATCATTCCGTTCATCGAGGGCGACGGCACCGGGGCCGACATCACGCCGGTGATGATCAAGGTGGTGGATGCCGCGGTCGCCAAGGCGTATGGCGGCAAGAAGCAGATCCACTGGATGGAGGTGTACGCGGGCGAGAAGTCGACCAAGGTCTACGGGCCGGACGTCTGGCTCCCGGCCGAGACGCTCGAGGTCGTCAAGGACTACGTCGTGTCGATCAAGGGGCCGCTCACGACGCCGGTAGGCGGCGGCATTCGCTCGCTCAACGTGGCCTTGCGCCAGGAGCTCGACCTCTACGTGTGTCTGCGGCCGATCCAGTACTTCAAGGGTGTGCCTTCGCCGGTGAAGGAGCCCGAGAAGACGAACATGGTGATCTTCCGCGAGAACTCGGAAGACATCTACGCCGGCATCGAATTCGAGGCCGAGAGCGAGAAGGCGAAGAAGCTCATCAAGATCCTCCAGGACGATTTCGGCGTCAAGAAGATCCGCTTTCCGAACACCTCCGGCATCGGCATCAAGCCGGTCTCGCGCGAGGGCACGGAGCGTCTCGTCCGCAAGGCCATCCAGTACGCGATCGACAACGACAAGCCCTCCGTCACGATCGTGCACAAGGGCAACATCATGAAGTTCACCGAGGGCGGGTTCCGTGACTGGGCCTACAACCTCGCGCAGAGCGAATTCGGCGCCCAGCCGATCGATGGCGGCCCGTGGTGCAAGTTCAAGAATCCGAAGTCGGGCAAGGACATCACCGTCAAGGATTCGATCGCCGACGCCTTCCTCCAGCAGATCCTGTTGCGCCCGGCCGAATACTCGGTGATCGCCACGCTCAACCTCAACGGCGACTATGTCTCGGACGCCCTCGCCGCACAGGTCGGCGGGATCGGCATCGCCCCGGGCGCGAACCTTTCGGATTCGATCGCGATGTTCGAGGCGACGCACGGTACCGCCCCGAAGTACGCCGGCAAGGACTACGTCAACCCCGGCTCCGAGATCCTTTCCGCCGAGATGATGCTGCGCCACATGGGCTGGAAGGAGGCGGCCGACCTGATCATCAGTTCGATGGAGCGGTCGATCGACTCCAAGAAAGTCACCTACGACTTTGCACGCCTGATGGACGGCGCAACGCAAGTGTCGTGTTCAGGCTTCGGCCAGGTGATGATCGACCATATGTAATGGGGTCATGGGCGAGCCCGGGGCCTGAACGTGGCTACTCCCGGCTGCCGAGGTGTCGTGTTCAGCCCGTTGATGCCGTCCCGCCGGCGTTTCGGCGTGCCGACGCCCGACGGGTGGCCGCCGGCTCGCCGCTGGCGGGCGAGCGCCCGCGTCGCACCGTCAGCTTGCCGACGTCGCCTCTGCGGCGGACGCCGCATCGATCGGATGCGCTAGAGGCTGTGCATCGATCGCGGCGATGTTCTGCGCGAGTCGCCCTTTCGGGCCCTCGACGACGTCGAAGCGGACCCGACCGCCCTGCTTGAGGGTACGAAAGCCCTCCATCTGGATCGCCGAGAAGTGGGCGAACACATCCTCCCCGCCCGCCTCCGGCTCGATGAAGCCGAAGCCTTTCGCGTCGTTGAACCATTTGACCGTTCCGGTGACCATTGGCGGGCTCCCGTGCGTGATGGGACAGAAATTCTGGCGCCCGCTGAAATCCGCTGTCAATCGAGGCAACCCGCGGGCTGCGCAGGCCCATCGACGCCGAGGCGCCGCGAAAAATGCACGCCGACCGTCGCCTCCGGAGGTCTTGCCCCGACGCCCGAGAGCGCAATATGGAAACCTGAACACGTTGGCGTCAACTCGATAGAATGAAATCATGCCCGACGAGATACCTCCGCCAAAGGCCCCCCCGGTCGCGCGCCCCCTGCCCGACGACGGTCAGGGCGCGGTTGTCGCCGAGCGACAGGTTGCAAAAGTCGAACCGCCCCGCATGTACCAGGTGGTGCTGCTCAACGACGACTACACCCCGATGGAGTTCGTCGTGATGGTGCTGCAGGAGTATTTCAAACGCGACCTCGAAACCGCGACCCAGATCATGTTGAAGATCCACCATGACGGGCGAGGCGTGTGCGGCGTCTACTCGAAGGATGTCGCCGCGACGAAGGTTGAATTGGTGTTGGCCGCCGCCCGTCGGGGCGGCCACCCGTTGCAATGCATTATGGAGGCCGCATGATTGCCCAGGAACTTGAAGTCAGCCTGCACATGGCGTTCGTCGAGGCGCGGCAGCAGCGCCACGAATTCATCACCGTCGAGCACCTGCTCATGGCGCTGCTCGACAACCCGTCGGCCGCCGAGGTGCTCCGCGCCTGCTCGGCGAATGTCGACGACCTGAGGAAGAGCCTCCTCGGCTTCATCAAGGAAAACACGCCGACCGTCGGTGGCTCGGACGAAGTCGACACCCAGCCGACGCTCGGCTTCCAGCGCGTGATCCAGCGCGCGATCATGCACGTGCAGTCGACCGGCAGCGGCAAGAAGGAAGTGACCGGCGCCAACGTGCTGGTCGCGATCTTCGGCGAGAAGGATTCGCACGCTGTCTACTATTTGCACCAGCAGGGCGTGACGCGGCTCGACGTCGTCAATTTCATCGCGCACGGTATCAAGAAGAGCGACCCGCCGGAACCTGCGAAGCCGGCTGAGGGCAACAGCGCAGGCGGCGCGGAGGGCGAGAAGGAAGAGGGCGACGGCAAGGGCTCGCCGCTCGACCAGTTCACGCAGAACCTCAACCAGCTCGCCCGCGACGGCAAGATCGATCCGTTGATCGGACGTGAGCACGAGGTCGAGCGCGTCATCCAGATTCTTTGCCGGCGCCGCAAGAACAACCCGCTGCTGGTGGGCGAGGCGGGGGTCGGCAAGACGGCGATCGCCGAGGGTCTCGCCTGGCGCATCACCCAGGCCGATGTGCCGGAAGTGCTGGCCGATTCGGTCGTCTATTCGCTCGATATGGGTGCGCTGCTCGCCGGGACCAAGTACCGCGGCGACTTCGAACAGCGTCTGAAGGGCGTGCTGAAGCAATTGAAGGATCAGCCGAACGCAGTCCTCTTCATCGACGAGATCCACACGCTGATCGGCGCCGGTGCGGCCTCGGGCGGCACGCTCGACGCGAGCAACCTGCTCAAGCCCGCGCTCAGCTCCGGCGCGATGAAGTGCATCGGCGCAACCACGTTCAGCGAGTACCGCGGCATCTTCGAGAAGGATGCGGCGCTCTCGCGGCGCTTCCAGAAGGTCGACGTGATCGAGCCGTCGGTCGAGCAGACGGTCGAGATCCTGAAGGGGTTGAAGTCTCGATTCGAAGAGCACCACAGCGTCAAGTACGCCGTCGGCGCGCTGCAGGCCGCGGCAGAGCTCTCAGCCAAGTACATCAACGACAGGCACCTGCCCGACAAGGCGATCGACGTGATCGACGAGGCGGGCGCCGCCCAGCGCATCCTGCCCAAGAACAAGCAGAAGAAGACGATCACCCGCAACGAGGTCGAGGAAATCGTGGCGAAGATTGCGCGCATCCCGCCCGCGAGCGTCTCCAGCGACGACCGCGGCAAGCTGAAGACGCTCGACCGCGATCTGAACAGCGTGGTGTTCGGCCAGGAGCCTGCGATCGAGGCGCTCGCGGCTGCGATCAAGATGGCGCGTTCGGGCCTGGGCCGTCCGGACAAGCCGATCGGCTCGTTCCTGTTCAGCGGCCCGACGGGCGTCGGCAAGACCGAAGTCGCCAAGCAGCTCGCCTACATTCTCGGTATTGAGCTGATTCGCTTCGACATGAGCGAGTACATGGAGCGCCATGCGGTGAGTCGTCTGATCGGCGCGCCGCCGGGCTACGTCGGCTTCGACCAGGGCGGGTTGCTGACGGAGGCGATTTCGAAGAAGCCGCATGCGGTGCTGCTGCTCGACGAAATCGAGAAGGCGCATCCGGACGTCTTCAACGTCCTCCTGCAGGTCATGGACCACGGCACACTCACCGACAACAACGGGCGCAAGGCCGATTTCCGCAGCGTCATCATCATCATGACGACAAACGCGGGCGCCGAGACGATGAACAAGTCGGTGATCGGCTTCACCAACTCGCGCGAAGCCGGCGACGAGATGGCCGACATCAAACGGCTGTTCACGCCGGAGTTTCGCAACCGGCTCGACGCGACGGTCAGCTTCAAGGCGCTCGACGAAGAGATCATCCTGCGCGTCGTCGACAAGTTCCTGCTGCAGCTCGAGAGCCAGCTGAGCGAGAAGAAGGTGGAGGTGACGTTCACCGACGCCCTGCGCAAGCAGCTCGCGAAGACCGGGTTCGATCCGTTGATGGGCGCGCGCCCGATGCAGCGGCTGATCCAGGACACGATTCGTCGCGCGCTCGCCGACGAGTTGCTGTTCGGCCGGTTGGTCGAAGGCGGCCGCCTGACGGTCGACGTCGACGAAGCGGGCAAGCCGGTGCTCGATATCCAGCCGAGCCGCCGCAGCGACAAGCCGAAAGCCGAGCCGGCGACGGCCTGAGTCAGCGAACAGAGAGGAAATGCGGCCTTCGGGCCGCTTTTTCTTGGCTGGCCGGCGCGTGTGCGCGGACCCACGCGCTCGGGTGGTTACACGCCGTGCGAGACCGGGTCCTGTCTGTAGAAGTCGACAAACAAACTGTGCAGACGGGGGTGCTCGGCCCGGAACGCAGAAGGCGCCACGAAGAAGGCTTCCGAAGCCACCGCGAAGAACTCTTCCGGCGCTTCCGCCCCGTACGGGTCGAGCAGGGGTTCGTCGCCTGCATCCACCTGCGCACAGAAGGTGTCGTACTCTTCGGTGAGGACCTTCATCCAGGATTCGCGCGCGGCACGGGTCGGTAGCGCCGGCATGCCGTCGGCGCGACCGTTGCGCATGTCCAGCACGTGCGCGAACTCGTGGATCACGACGTTGTAGCCGGCCGCGGCCGATTCTCCGGCCTCCTCGACGTCGCGCCAGGACAGCATCACGGGGCCTCCGTGCATCGCCTCGCCGGTCAGTTCCTCGTCGAACTCGTGCACGACGCCGCTGTCGTCTTCCACCGCCCGACGTGCGACGACGACGTCCGCATGCACCACGATGCCGATGAAGCCGTCGTACCAGTCCAGTCCGAGCTTGAGCACGGGCAAACAGGCCTGCGCTGCGATCGAGACCGCCATCGCGTCGTCGACGACGAGACCGTCGACGCCGCTGAACTCCTTGCGCGCCAGAAAATGCGTCGCCATCTCGCGCAGCGCGGAAGCGTCCGGTGCGTTCGGCTGAACCAGGAAGGGAAAGCGGGCGAGGGTGAGCGCCCAGAGGGCGTCGGGGATGGCGCGCCGTTCCAGCGTTCGCGCGCACTTCCAGCGCCGGAACCAGCCCAGCACGTCAAGTCGACAGCGACGACGACCGCGACGGAGGCACGCGCGCGAAGCCGTCCTCGCGCCAGCGCAGGATCTCGGCACGCGGCGGAATTCCGGGCTCCAGGGCCCAGTCGCTCAACACATGCCGTACCCTACCCGGCGCGAGCTGCTCGGTGGCGGGCCGATGCGTGTGCCCGTGAACCAGCACGGGCGTCGCGTTCTCGCGCATCCACGCGACCGCCAGCGGGGCGTCGACATCCGCCCAGTCGGCCGACCCGCGTCCGGTCGCGGCACTCTCGCTCTGCTGCCGGAGCTGGCGCGCGAGTGCACGGCGTTGCGCGAGGCTCTGCGACAGCACCGCCTGCTGCCACGCGGCACTGCGAACCTGCCGCCGCATCCGCTGGTACTCGCCATCCGCGAGGCACCATGCATCGCCGTGAGACAACAACACCCGCTGCCCGAAGGCCTCGATCACCGTCGGATCGCCGAGGCCCCGCACACCGCACTCGTCGAGCAGGGCAGGGCCGACCAGGAAATCACGATTGCCGGCCATGAAGGCCAGGAAGCGTTGCCGGGCCGCGTCCTTCAGCACGGCGGCACACCGCGCCTCGAAACCTTCGACGCGCGCATCGTCACCCGGCCATGCATCGAAGAGATCGCCGAGGATGAAGACGGCGTCGGCCGGCGTCGACCGAAGGTGCTCGGCCCAGGCGTCGAACGACGCCGGTGTGTCGTCGGCGAGGTGCAGGTCGCTGATGAAGTCGATGGCCCGCCATTCGGACGGAGCGACGAAGCGGGGGGCGGCAGCAGGCGCTGCGGCCGCGTCGACCGAGGCTGTCGGCATCGAGGGAACAGCAGTGTCGTCCGCCTCAGGCCACGCGCGAGGCGCTCAGGATCGTCACGTCTTCGACGGGCACGTCCGCATGGCCGCCGCTGCGCCCGGTCTTCACCTGCTCGATCGCGTCGACCACCTCGTGCCCTTCGACCACCTTGCCGAAGACCGCGTAACCCCAGCCGTCCTGGCTCTGGGCCTTGTTCAGGAAGCCGTTGCTGGTGCCGTTGATGAAGAACTGCGCGCTGGCCGAGTGCGGGGCCGAGGTCCGGGCCATCGCGAGCGTGTACTTCTCGTTCTTCAGGCCGTTGTGCGATTCGTTCTCGATCGTCGCCTGCGTCGGCTTTTGCTTCATGCCCGGTTCGAAACCACCGCCCTGGATCATGAAGCCCGGCATGACGCGGTGGAACACGGTGCCGTTGTAGTGACCGCTGTCGACGTAGGCGAGGAAGTTCTTGACGGTCACCGGCGCCTTCTCGTCGTCGAGTTCGATCAGAAGGTCGCCCTTGCTGGTTTTCATCTGGACCCGGGTGTTCATGTTCATTTCTCCAAAGTGGCTGTCTTGATCGTGACGGGTGTCTTGGGCACATCGTCGTACATGCCTTTCGATCCGGTCGGCATGGCTCTGATCTTATCGACCACGTCCATGCCCGAGACCACGCTGCCGAACACGGCGTAGCCATTGCCGTCGGGCGAGTTCGTCGCATCCAGGCGCGGGTTGTCCTGGACGTTGATGAAGAACTGGGACGTGGCCGAATTCGGATCGTTCGTGCGGGCCATCGCGACCGAGCCACGAACGTTGCCGAGGCCGTTGTGGCTTTCGAGCGGGATCGGGGGGCGGGTCGGCTTCTCCTTCAGGTCGGCCGTCATTCCGCCGCCCTGGATCATGAAGGTCGGAATGACCCGGTGGAACACCGTGCCGTTGTAGTGACCCGCCTTGACATACTCGACGAAGTTGGCGACCGACTTCGGCGCTTTCGCAGCGTCGAGCTGGATCACGATGTCGCCGGCCGAGGTGACGAGCCTGACCTTCTGGGCAAGCGCGGAAGCGCTCGCGGCGAGGGTCAGGGCGAGCAGCGCCGCGGCGCGGATGCAGAGGGTGCGGATGGATGCCATGTGAAAGTCGTGGGTAGGGTCATGCGCCGGGGTGACCGCGGTGCACCGCAGGCCTCATGGACGCGTCACGATGTTAGCGGGCGCCGCGGGTGCAGCCGCCGCGGCGGCGGCAGCCGGCAGCGTCCCCTGCGGCTCGAGCAGCCGGCGTGTCAGGGCCAGCTTCGGTGCGAGGCGGGTGCTGCCGCCGGGGGTCAGTTGCAAGGCCCGCGCGTACGATTGTGCTGCCAGCGCGACGTACACATCGCCGAGGTTCTCCTGCGCGGTCGCGTAGCCGGGGTTCGCGCGCAGCGCCTGTTCGAGCGTACTGCGCGCCTGGGCGTAGTCGCCCCCCGCCGCATAGAGCGCGGCCAGGTTGTTGTAGGGCTCCACCAGGTCCGGATGGTCCTCGGTGAGCTGGACGAACACCGCGGCAGCCTCGGCGCTGCGCTTCGCATCGGCCAGCATCACGCCTTTCAGGAAGCGCATCTGCGGGTCGCCGGGGCTGTCCTGCAGGTGCTTGTCGACCCGCGCCATGGCGGCCTCGACCTGCCCCGCGCGATAGAGCCGCTCCACGTCGCCGAGATCATCGGCACTCGACGCCAAGGCGGCCGCCGCGAGCAGCGCGCCGACTGCGGCCGCGACGGCCCGCCGGCCAGCTCGTCGCAGCGTCATCCGGCGAACAAAGCAACAGCTGGGCGACGATCCCGGAAGACACATCTGGAAATAGTGCGACCCCCCAAACTTCGAAGCAAAGGCCTCGAAGTGGGCCGCTTATACTGATTCGATTGTAGTGCAGACCCCTTCCGGCGAGCTGTCCGCCGCCGGATGGCGGCACGTGACGGGCCGGGTCCACGCCGTCGTCCCTGCGTTGTTTCGGCCCCCTCTCACGCGCGTTTTTCGCTCGTTTCCGCCCGTCGTCCGTCGCCCCTGCAGCATCCCGCTGCCCGACGTCGTCGGCAGCGTCGTCCCTTCTTTCAGTCGCATGTCACTCCGAATCCACAACACCCTCTCGCGGAGTCTGCAGGCCTTCGCTCCGCTGGAGCCCGGCCACGTCCGGATGTACGTTTGCGGCATCACGATCTACGACCTCTGCCATGTCGGTCATGCGCGGATGAACATCGCCTTCGACGTGATCCACCGTTGGCTGCTCGCCCTCGGCTACCGCGTCACCTACGTGCGCAACATCACCGACATCGACGACAAGATCATTCGTCGGGCCGTCGAACGCGGCGTGTCGATTCGCGCCCTGACCACCGAGATGACGGCGGCGATGCACGCCGACTTCGATGCGCTCGGCATCGCTCGCCCGACCCACGAGCCGCGCGCGACCGAGTACGTGCCGCAGATGCTCGCGATGATCGAGACCCTCGAGCGCAAGGGCCTCGCCTATCGCGGGACGAACGGCGACGTCAACTTCTCCGTCCGCAAGGATCCGGGCTACGGCAAGCTCTCCGGCAAGACGATCGACGAGCTGCGCTCGGGAGAACGGGTTGCCGTGCTCGACGGCAAGCAGGATCCGCTCGACTTCGTCCTCTGGAAGGCGTCCAAGCCCGACGAGCCGGAAGACGCCCGCTATGCGTCGCGCTACGGTCCGGGGCGTCCAGGCTGGCACATCGAGTGCTCCGCGATGTGCGGCGCGCTGCTCGGCGAGCAGTTCGATCTGCACGGCGGGGGCGCCGATCTGCAGTTCCCGCACCACGAGAACGAGATTGCGCAAAGCGAGGGGGCCCATGGCAAGGCGCCCGCGATCGTCTGGGCGCACAACGGGCTGCTCAACGTCGACCAGGTGAAGATG
>CAZZWY010000106.1:0-9907 GCA_964657785.1 uncultured Acetobacteraceae bacterium | reverse complement strand
ACTCGAAGCCCGGCATCTGCTGGAGACGGACCGGCGCTTGTTCGCGATTCCCTTCAGCGCAGATCGAGCAACGGCCCTGCGCACCCACATCGACGAATCCGAGCGAACCGATGCATTCGTGGCGCGGTTCGGCCGCCTTCAGGACACGCTCGCCGACAAAGTCCTGCCGGAGTTCCTGCGCTGCCTGGCCGAGCCGGTGGGGCCCGTCATCGACAACCTCGATCGTGCCGAGAAACTGGGCCTCCTGAGTTCGGTCGACGAGTGGCTCGCCTCGCGAAAATTGCAAAACCGCATGGTGCACGAATATGTGCGCGATGCTTCGGAACTGGCCGACGCGCTCAACCAGGGACATGCGCTGGTGCCGCTGCTGGTGAGCGCGGCCTCGGCCATCGCTTCGGATTGCCGCCGCCGGGGCTTTCTGGGCAGTTGATCTCGGTCCGCATGGGCCATCGGTGTTCGTGTCTCAAGCGCCGCGACAGCATTTAGGAACGACGCAGAATCAGCCAGAGAGCCAGAGCGCGCACGGTGGACCGTCCCCTGGCAACCGCCCCTAGCTCGTTCAATTCAACCTTCGAACAGTCCACGAATCGCCCCCACAGGCACCACCTCGACCCCCTCGGCCAACGGATACCCCCGCACCACCGGCGCCACCACATACGCCCGGTCGATCTGCAGATCCTGCAAGCCCTGCCAAAAACCCTTCGTCGGCTTCGGCGCAGACGAGAACTTGATCTCCACGGCCCACTTGCGCGTGCCGCGCTCGATCACCAGGTCGATCTCGGTCCCCGCGGCCGTCCGGTAGAAGCCGAGCCGCGCATCTTGAGGCAGTGCGGCCGCAACCTGCTCGACGACGAAGCCTTCCCAGGACGCGCCCGCGACGGGGCTGCCCTGCAGGTCCCTCACTTCAGCCAGGCCCAGCAGCGCGTGCAACAACCCGCTGTCGCGCAAGTAGACCTTGGGCGACTTCACCAGGCGCTTGCCCACGTTCGCCAGGTGCGGCTCGAGGCGCCGGACCATCATCGTGTCGACCAGCAGATCGAGGTACCGCCCGGCCGTGCTGTGCGAGGCGCCGCCGAGCGACAGGCCGAGCTGCGACGCGTTGAACAGCTGCCCCTGCAGGTGGGCGAGCATTTGCCAGAATCGCCGAAGCGTCTCGGCCGGAACCCGCACGCCCATCGCCGGCAAATCGCGCTGCAGGAACGTTCCGACGAAATCCTGACGCCACGCATAGGACGCCTCGTCGTCGTCCGCCAGATAGCTGCGCGGGAAGCCACCGCGGAGCCAAAGGCGCTGAAGGTCAGACAAATCGGACACGGGCAGTTCCGACGCCAGGAACGGCGTGAGCTCGAGGTACGACACCCGTCCCGCCAACGATTCACCCGACTGCCGCAGCAGGTCGCCCGACGCCGAACCGAGCAGCAGGAAGCGACCCGCGCGCCGGTCGGCGTCGATCTCGGGACGAAGCGCGGCGAAGATTTCAGGGACGAGCTGAACCTCGTCGAGCACCAACAAACGGTCCCGGTGCGCGGCGAAGAACAGTTCCGGGCGGCGCAGCGCGGCGCGGTCCGACTCGCGCTCGAGATCCAGGATGAGGGCGTTGGCGTGCCCGCTGGCAATGGCGCGCGCCAGCGTCGTTTTTCCGACCTGCCGCGGGCCGAGCAGGACGACGGCAGGCGACTGGCGAAGTCGCCGGGCGACCAGTTCCTCGAGGCGACGAACCAACATCCTTGCATTTTGATCGGCCATCGATCAATTTACAAGATCCAATGGTGTCGGTCCGGGGCCACCGATGGACGGATCCTCTCAGCATCGGCAGCGTGGCGGGCCCCGGATCAAAAGCCGGGCAGGTCGCGGATGAAGTTGCGCTTCGCCTTGAACTCGACGCGCAGCCGGAGCAGCCAGGCCGCGCGGTCTGCCGCCGGCAACCGGCGCCCGATGTCGCCGACGAGGGCCAGCGCCTCCCGATACGGGCTCGTCGCGCCACGCATCTCCCGTTCAAGCAACTGCGTCAGCACGCGGACCGCCTCCGGGTGATGGGTGGGCGGCAGGCTGCGGGCGATGTGCTTCAGCTGGGCAGGGGCGCACGTGTTCGGCGGCTGGACGATCGCCCAGGCCTCGAGCCAGCGCGCTTCGCTGCACAGGATCGCGGCACGCAGGCTGACGTCGGGCGCGACGGGCGCTCGGTGTGATGCCGAAGACGCAACCGGCGCGCGACGTCCCGGCAATGTCGGGCGACCCGCGCGGTTCCCGGTTTCGCCGACCACGCGCTCTTCCTCGGCGATCAACACGGCGAACAACGCCGCCCTCACCTCGTCGGCCGGCCGACCCGCGGCGGCACCGGCGGCGACGACCGCCTGATAGCGATCGAGCGCCGGCCAGCGCTCGAAGCGGGCGAAGCGCAAGGCGAAAGCTTCCTCGGTCCAGCCATCGCGCTCGTAGCAGCGCAACAGGTCGTTCTCCAGGCAATCGTCCCCCGGGTGCAGCTTGAGCGCCGCCTCGGCCGCGGAGAAGGCCTCGCGAAAACGGCCGTGCGCTTCGAGGAAGCGGATCAGCCGGCCGTGCGCGGCGGCAGTGCTCAGGTCGGCCCACAGTACGGCCAGGGCTTCGTCGATTTCGCCGGCGAGTTCCAGCTGTTCCAGGTGCAGGCGCTCGAGCGTCTCCAACGGCTGACCCCGAGCCATCCTTGCTGCGCCGCCGGTCGACGGCCGCTGGCAGACCGGCTCGGGGGCACCGCGGGCACCCTGTGCCGCCTGCCATCGCGAGCGAAGCGTCTGGCGGAAGGCTGTCAACGCGGCCTCCCCCATCGCGGCTTCGGCGGCGCGGGGGTCGAACGCGCTGAACGGCTCGTCGAGGCGCAGGTCGAGGTAAACGTCGGCAAAGCGCTTCGGCTGATCGGGCGCGGCCTGCAAGGCGGCGACGAACTTCTCGCCGATGGCGGCAGCGAACTCAGCGATCACGCCATCGGAATCGTCGGCCTGCTCGACCACCGCCCAGGCGCCGCGCAAGGCGTGAAGGCAAAGCGACACCGCCGCAGAAGGGTCGCGGGCAATGGCCCCTTCCAGCACCGGCAAGACGGCCGAGGCGCGGGACACGTAGTCGCTGCCCTCGTCCCAGGCGATGAAGTCGCGCCGCGGCGACAACATCTCGCTGACCACTCGACGGATGCCGGCCCAGTCGCCGTCCATGCGGCTGAGCTTGCGCCACTGCTGCAGCTCGCGCTCGACCTGGCGGTCGCGCGTCGCCAGGTCGAACAGCTTGTCGGCCAGGCTGGCGGCCTCCTGCCCGTGCAGGAACGCGTGCAGGGCCTGGCGCCGGTCGATCGCCGTGCGGGTAGGCCGAACGCCCACCGCCGCAGACGACGGCGTGAGCATGCCGGCCAGCCGTTGTCGCCACACGATCGCCAGCGCCACCTGGTGCTTGCAGAACCAGCCGTCGGCGGCGTGCGGGCAGGTGCATTCGCCGGCGACGGCATCGGCCTCGATCCAGACCTCGACGTCGTAGGTTTCGCTGCCGGCCACACGGGCCCGAACCGCGGGCTCGGGCATCGGGTCTTCGTCGACGATCTCGACGGCGCCGTCGCGGGCGTAGGCCGCGCCGCGGTCGAAGATCGCCTTGCTGCCGGCCTCGACGAGCGCGGCGTCGGCCAGCGCCAGCGACCAGGCGGCGGGCCAGACGTCGTCGATGTCAGACGGGTCGATATTCGGGGACATGACGATGCAACCAGCGTTTGATGTTCGCCCCAGGTTGATCCACCCCCGCGGACGCCAGCGGCTGCGCCAGATCCGCGATCAGCCGCCCGCCGTCGGTCGCGTCGAGCCGCGCGATGCGCAGGCGCGGATGCGCCGACGGCAGCGTCCGGTCCGCATCCGCCAGCAACTCCTCGTACAGCTTCTCTCCCGGCCGCAAGCCGGTGAAGACGATGGGAATCTCCGCCTCCCGGTGCCCGCTCAGCCGGATCAGATCGCGCGCCAGGTCGACGATCCGCACCGGCTCGCCCATGTCCAGCACATGAACCTGCCCGCTCTGCGCGAGGACCGCCGCCTGCAACACCAGCCGCGCTGCCTCGGGGATCGTCATGAAGTAGCGCGTGATCTCGGGATGCGTCACGGTCACCGGCCCGCCCCGGGCGATCTGCTCCTTGAACTTCGGGATCACGCTGCCGGACGAACCGAGCACGTTGCCGAAGCGCACCGCCGAGAAGCGCGTGGCGTGCCCCTGCGTCGCGAGATGCGACAGCACCGTCTCGGCCGCCCGCTTGGTCGCCCCCATCACGTTGGTCGGGTTGACGGCCTTGTCGGTCGAGATCAGCACGAAGCGGTCGACGCCGGCTTCGGCCGCGGCCGTCGCGGCATGCCAGGTGCCGACGACATTGTTCCGCAACGCCGCCCAGGCGTTCTCGTCCTCCATCAGCGGCACGTGCTTGAACGCGGCGGCGTGGAAGACGAGCTGCGGCCGTTGCGCGGCAAAGGTCGCGCGCAGGTGGGCGAGGTCCTTGACGTCACCCATCAGCCGCACGAGCGGCAGGTGCGGGTACAGGTGGCCCAGCTGCTGCTCGATGCTGTAGAGCGCGAACTCGCTCAGCTCGTACAGGACGATCCTTGCCGGGCCGTAACGCGCGATCTGCCGGCAGAGCTCGGAGCCGATGGAGCCGCCGGCGCCGGTCACGAGCACCGTCCGGCCCGAGATCATCTCGGCGACCCCGGCCTCGTCGAGCTGCACCGGCTCGCGGCCGAGCAGGTCGTCGGGCTCGATGCTCCGCACGCGCTCGATGCCCGCGTTGCCCGACTGCAGCTCGCTCGCCGACGGCACGGTCAGCACCTTGAGGCCCGTGCCGGCGGCGAGCGCGATGGCGCGGCGGCGCTCGGCGGCGGTGGCGCCGGGCAGCGCCACGATCACGTGCGTGGCATCGGCGCGAATGGCCGGGTCGTTGATGGCCTCGAGCGGGCCGAGCACCGAGACGCTGCCGATCCGGGCGTCGCGCTTGGCCGGGTCGTCGTCGAGCAATCCGGTGACGATCCAGCCCTGCTGATGCACCATCGCGAGCAACCGCTTGGCCGCCTCGCCGGCGCCGAGGACGATCGCACGACGAACGTCGGCGTCGCTGTCGCTCAGCCGCGAACGGATGTGCTCGTACAGCATCCGGTAGCCGACGCGGACCATGCAGAGGCCGATCAGGCTGATGAACGGATGCAACGACAGCACCGCGCGCGGCACCGCCGAGAGCTGCGCCATCAGGACCGCGACGGCGCACATCAGGCCGGCCGCGAAGCAGGCGAGCGTCAGCCGCTTGACCTCGCCGAAGCCCGAGAAACGCCACATGCCGCGCGGGATGCCGGCGAGCGAGAAGACGCCGAGATACACCGCGACGACGAAGACGAGCACGCTGCCGTCGTAGCTCGGCCGGGCTGCGACCCAGCGCTCGAAGCCGAGCCGGAACAGGTAGGTGACGTTCCAGCACAGCGCCACGACGGTGCCGTCGATCGCGAGCGAGAGCGGCCGGCGGTGCGGCCGCACGCGGGCGAGGAAGCGCTCCAGGCGCTGCCAGACGGACGACGGCGCGTCGCCGCGGACGCCCGAACCGCTCCGGCCGCTCACCGACTCACCGCCACCACACCCGCCGCAACGTCAGCCCGATCAGGCGCAGATCGCCGGCGAGCGACATGGTCTCGACGTAGCGCACGGCTTGCCGCAACTTGGCCGGCATCACTTCCTCGACGTAGACGCGCTCGGGGTCGGCGGCCGACGCGAGCAGCGCGTTCTCGTCGCGGTAGGCGATCGACGCCGGGTCGGTGATGCCGGGGCGCACGCTGAGCACCTTGTCGCGCAGATCGTCCGGGTACATCGCGACATAGCGCGGCACTTCGGGCCGCGGGCCGACGAGGCTCATGGTTCCTTCGATCACGTCGATCAGCTGCGGCAGCTCGTCGAGCTTGGTGCGGCGCAGGACGCGGCCGACCCGGGTGATGCGCGGGTCGGCACCGACGGTGATCTGCCGCCCGCCCTCGCCCGCGTCCGCACGCATGGTGCGGAACTTGTGGATGCGGAACAGGTTGCCGCCCCGGCCGACGCGCTGCTGGCGGAAGAACATCGGGCCGCGAGAATCGAGTTTGATGGCGATCGCGATGAGCACCATCCAGGGTGCGAGCAGGACGAGGGCGAGGGAGGCAGCGAGCAGGTCGAATAAGCGCTTGGCCATCCGCAAAGGGGCTCAATCCGCCGGCGGGGTCGGCTCGGCCGGGGGATCGACGCCGTCGAACACGTCGGCGAGCGCGACCGCGCAGCCGATGCTGGTGGCTTCCAAGGCCTCGGCCTGGCTCATGTCGTGGAACGTCCACTGCCCGTCGGCGGTTCTTCGAAAGCTTTCGACGCGGTGGGTCTCGGGATCGACGAGGACGTATTCACGCAGCGAGTCGAGCCGACGGTAGAGGGCAAACTTCTGGCTACGGTCGTACGCCTGGGTGGTCGGCGACAGGACTTCGACGACGAAGGACGGCGCGCGGAAGATGCGCTCGGTAGCGAGGTCGGCCTTGTCGCAGGTGACGAAGACGTCGGGGTAGAGGACGGTGTCGTCGCCGATCTGGAGCTGCAGCCCTTCGGTGAAGACCTGGCAGGGCGTGCCCTTCAACTGCCTTCTCAGCTCGCCGCTCAGATTCGACACCACCCGACCATGCACCCGCGGCTCGTGCACCGTGGCGAACACGTCGCCTCGATAGAACTCGTGCCGCTCGGACTGCAATTCCTCCCACGCGGTGAAGTCGGCGAGCGAGAAGTAGCGGTGGATGCGTGCGTTCATCGGAACTCCGGGTGCGGACCTCATCCTAGCGCCGCGCGCACCGCCCCCACGACGCGCTCGACATCGGCATCGGTCATGCGCGTGTAGATCGGCAGGCTGAGCAGTCGCTCGTAGGCGTGCTGGCTGTGCGGGAAGTTTTCCGGGCGCAGGCCGTAGCGGTCGCGCCAGTACGGCTGCAGGTGCAGCGGCACGTAGTGGACGCTGCAGCCGATGCCGGCTTCGAACAGGCGCTCGATCAGCGCGTCGCGGCCCACCGGCGAGTCGTCGGCGACGCGCAGCACGTAGAGGTGCCAGGCGTGGGTCTCGCCGGCCGGTGCCGACGATGGCAGCACGAGCGGCAAGCCGGCGAACGCGGCGTCGAACCGCGCCGCGATCTCGGCGCGGCGCCGCTGGAACTCGTGCACCCGCTTCAATTGCTGCAGCCCGAGCGCGGCGGCGATGTCGGTCAGGTTGTACTTGAAGCCCGGTGCCACGATCTCGTAGTACCAGCTCGGCACCTTGGCGGTGAAGCGGTCGAAGGCGTCGCGGCTCATGCCGTGCAGGCGCATGACGGCGATGCGTTTCGCGATCTCTGCGTCGCGCGTCACCACCATGCCGCCCTCGCCGGTCGTCATCGTCTTGTTGGCGTAGAAGCTGAAGACGGTGGCGTCGGACCCGAGGGTGCCGACGAGCTGCCCGCCGGCCGTGGTCGGCAGCGCGTGCGCGGCGTCCTCGACGATGCGCAGGTCGTGGCGGCGGGCGATGTCGAGGATCGCCGGCATGTCGGCCGCGAGACCGCCGAAGTGCACCGGGATGATCGCTTTCGTTCGCGACGTGATCGCCGCCTCGACGAGCCTCGGATCGATGCAGAGCGTCTTCGGATCGATGTCGACGAAGACGACGTCGGCGCCCAGGTAGCGCGCCACCTCGGCGGTCGCGGTGAAGGTGTGGGTCGTCGTGATGACCTCGTCGCCGGGCCCGATGCCGAGGGCTTCGAGCGCGAGGTGCAGGCCCGCGGTCGCCGAGTTGACGGCGAGCGACGTCAGCGACGGGTCGCCGAGGAACGCGGTGAAATCGTCCTCGAAGCGCTTGGCCTTCGGCCCGGTCGTGACCCAGCCCGACCGCAGCGTGTCGACCACCTCGGCGATCTCGGCGTCGCCGATGTCGGGTTGGGCGAAGGGGAGGAAGGGTACTGTCACGCCGAAGTGCCCAGGGTCAATAAATTCTTCGCCTTCGCGCCGGGAACCGCAGACACCGAGATGCCGCGGTCGAAGGTGACGAGGCGACCGCCATTCGCGGTCGCGAGCGCAAGCAGGTACGCATCGGTGATCTGCCGCGACGTGAGCACTCGGCTCCAGTCCAGGCGACCCTCTTGAACGAGACTCAGCGAATCGGGCCAGAACGCATGGGTGCCGTCGTCGACCGCGTTCTTCAGACGCGCTGCGATCGCCGCGGTGGGCTGGGCATTCGCATACGACGATTGCGACATGATTCGCAGGCACCCGTTCTGCGTCAGTGGGCAGGAGGCCCAGCCCTGATCCAGATGATCCTCCAGCCACGTGATGGCCGTCTTGTGATGCAGGTGCAAGCCGTCGAGAAGGGCCACGAGCACGTTGACGTCAAGCAGCGCGCGCAACCTCAAATGCCTTCTTCGTCGCGCAGTCGGTTCACCATCTCGTTCGTCACGACCACACCGGAAGGCGCATAAAACGGGACGAACCCGCCGACCGCGTGCCCTCGCGGCCGAGGCAACGACTCGCCCGCACCCGTCAACGACCGTCGCAACAAGCTCGAGACCACCTGCCCGGCAGTACGTTTCTCGCGCCGTGCGAGTTCCTTCGTGACCAGAAGCAGGTCGTCGTCGATGTCGAGCGTGGTTCTCACGAGGCCTCTCCTTGGCATGCAATGATGCTGTGATGCGTCGATGCAATGATTCTAGGCTTGACGAGCGATCCATGCGAGAAGATGAGTTCTGAGAAGCGGAATTGCCGCCAGCACCCCTTGGAGGCCTCCAGGCCATCGTGCGACCCGACGCGCGATCGGGGGGGCGAGCGTGACGCGCCGGGCGTCGATCCGCGCGTCGGGGAACAACGCCCGGATGCGCCGCAATGGCACCCCCCGCACATCCCGGTTGCGGGGGTTGTCGACGGTGAAGTCGTACCAAAGCACGCCCCCACCCGGTCGGACCCAGCGCCACATCCGGTCGGCGAGGCGTTGCTGGAACGCGTCGTCGAGCAGCGACGAGAAGACGGTCGACTGGAGGACGATGTCGAAGCTGCCGGGTGGGAAATCCGCGGTCGCCGCGTCGCCGAGGCGCAGGTCGACGGCGACCGGCAACCGGACGAGCGCCTCGGCATGCCGATCCGGCAGGAGTTCGACGCCGGCGAGGCGGTCGGGCGCGAAGCCCAGGCGCAGGCAGTCGAGCAGGTTGCCGCCGCCGCCGCAGCCCACTTCGAGCAGGCGCAGCGACGGCAGGTCGGTGAGGCCATGGTTTTGGAGCAGCCGCAGCGTCGCGCGCTGGCGCTCCTGGTGCGCGGCGAGCGCCGCCGGGTCGAAGAAGCTGTAGCGCGGGTCGTGGGCCAGGCGCCGGGCGTAGCGGGCCCGGACGGCGTCGGGTTCGTCGTCGGCAGCCATCAACGGGTCAAGGACGCGAAACGGGCGCGGCCGGTCGCGCCACGGGCCGCGTCCCAGGCGCCGAGCAGCGAACCGAGGCCGTAGCCGACGTGGTACGCGACGATCGCGAGCGGCACCCGCAGGGCCGCCGCGGCGTCGAGGCGGGCCGGCCCGACGACGAGGGCGGTCATGGCGACGACGCCGTAGCCGTAGACGACGCCGAGACCCGCCACCGGCCACCATGGCCCGCCCGCGAGCGCCAGCACCGCCGCCGCGGCCAGCGCCGCGACGAAGGCCCCGGGGATCAGGTGCCGCACCGACGCCGCCTGACCGTGCTTCTTCATCACGAACGGCTTCCAGTAACCGTACTGGAGGTACTGGCGGAAGACCTGATCCAGCCGCGCCCGCGGGCGGTAGCAGCTCCGGATCGACGCCGATTGCCAGACCGTGCCGCCGCCGCGAGCGATCCGCAGGTTGTGCTCGTCGTCCTGGTTGCGCACCAGCGATTCGTCGAAGCCGCCC
>CAZZWY010000105.1:0-9907 GCA_964657785.1 uncultured Acetobacteraceae bacterium | reverse complement strand
GTCCTGTCGGCGTGGCCGAGGCGCTTCCCGGCACACCCCGCACGGTCGAGGGCTGACGCATGCGCTCTTTCGGTACCGCGGTCATCGCGAACGTCGTCTTTCCGTTGCAGGAGCGACTCAAGCGCCACACGACCCTTGCCGTCCGGCGCCGGATGGAGCAGTCCCAGTGGTGGAGCGGCGAACGTCTCGAAGCGTTGCAGCTCGAGCGGCTGCGGGCGTTGCTGAGCCATGCCGGGCGGCACGTCCCGTACTACCGCGACACGTTTGCGGCACGCGGCTTCGACCCGTCCGCGCTCCGGTCGATCGCCGATCTGCAGCAGCTTCCGTTCCTGACCAAGGCCGTCATCCGCGAACACACCGACGCGCTCAGGAGCGACGATGCAACGGGTCTCGCGCGGTTCAACACCGGCGGATCCTCCGGCGAACCGCTCGTCTTCTTCATCGGCAAGGAGCGCGTCAGCCACGACGTCGCGGCCAAGTGGCGGGCAACGCGCTGGTGGGATGTCGACATCGGCGACCCGGAGACGGTGGTCTGGGGATCGCCGATCGAGCTCGGCGCGCAGGACCGCGTCCGCTTCTGGCGCGACAAGCTCTTTCGCACGCAGCTGCTGCCGGCGTTCGCGATGTCTGACGCGAAGCTCGACGCCTTCGTCGCGTCGATCCGGGCGCAGCGGCCGCGGATGCTCTTCGGCTATCCGTCGGCGCTCAGCCACATCGCGCGCCATGCGGAGGGTCGCGGCATCGCGATGGACGATCTCGGCATCCGGGTCGCGTTCGTCACCTCGGAGCGGCTCTACGACGAGCAGAGGGCGACCATCGCCCGGGTGTTCGGCTGCAGGGTCGCGAACGGCTACGGCGGGCGCGACGCCGGTTTCATCGCGCACGAATGCCCGTCCGGCAGCATGCACATCACGGCCGAAGACATCGTCGTCGAGCTCGTCGACGCAGCCGGACGCGGCGTTCCCGACGGCACGCCCGGCGAGGTGGTCGTGACGCACCTCGCGACCCGCGACTTCCCGTTCGTCCGCTATCGCACCGGCGACGTCGCGGTGCGTCACACCGCCGCCTGTCCGTGCGGCCGCGGTCTGCCGACGCTCAGCGAAATCCAGGGACGCAGCACCGACTTCGTCGTCGCGAAGGACGGCACTGTGATGCACGGCCTCGCGCTCGTCTACGTGGTGCGCGACCTGCCGGGCGTGCGCGCTTTCAAGGTGATTCAGGAGAGTCTCGATCGCACGACGGTGCAACTGGTGACCGACCCGGGCTTCGATCCCTCGGGCGTGGCGACGATCGTCGCCGGGTTCCGGCAACGCCTCGGGCAGGCGGTCGAGATCGACGTGCAGCGTGTGGCGGCGATCGCGCCGGAGCGATCGGGCAAGTTCCGCTACATCGTGAGCCACGTCGGCACCGGCCCGGAGGGTGCGGCCGGGACGCCGCACCGCGAGACGGCCGAACATGCGTGACGTCCTGGTGATGGCGCTGGTGCTGGCGGGCGCGGTGGCGGCCTTGCGACGGCCGTGGATCGGCGTGATCCTCTGGAACTGGGTCAGCCTCATGAACCCGCACCGCTACACCTACGGCTTCGCCTACGACGCCCCCGTCGCGGCGATCGCGGCGGTCTCCACCTTGATCGGCTTTCTCGCGACGCGCGACCGGCACTGGCCCTTTCGCGGGGCGGCTCCGGTGTTCCTCTTGGTGTTCCTCGCCTGGTTGACGCTGTCGTGGTCGCTGGGCGTCGATCCTTCCGACGACTACGAGCAGTGGACCAAGGTCATGAAGGTCGACGTGATGATCTTCGTGGCGCTGTCGCTGCTGCGCACGAAGCTGCACGTGTTCTGCTTCGTCTGGGTGTGCGCCGGCTCGCTCGCGCTGCTGGGGGCCAAGGGCGGCGTCTTCACGGTCATGAACGGCGGCAATTTCCACGTCTGGGGTCCGCCCGGATCGTTCATCGAGGACAACAACAACTTCGCCCTCGCGCTCGTCATGACGATCCCGCTGGTGCGCTTCCTCCAGATGCAATGCACGAGCCGTCTCGCGAGACACGGCCTGACGGGGGTGATGATGCTGCTGGCCGCCTCGGCGCTCGGCAGCCAGTCGCGCGGCGCCCTGCTGGCGATCGGCGCGATGACCGGGCTCATGTGGTGGCGGGGGCGCAACAAGTTGATCTCGGGGGTGACCATCGTGCTCGTCGGCACGTTGCTGATCGGTTTCATGCCGGACAGCTGGACAAGCCGGATGGAAACCATCAACACCTACGACACCGACGACTCCGCGCTCGGCCGGCTGAGCGCCTGGTCGGTCGCCTGGAACCTCGCGCTGCATCGCCCGCTCGGCGTCGGATTCAATGCGGCCCGGCCCGAGTTCTTCGAGAAATATTCATCCGCGCCGGAGCTCGGCACGCCCGCGGCACACAGCATCTACTTCCAGGTGCTCGGCAATCACGGCTTCGTCGGACTCCTGCTCTTCGTCGGCATGTTGTTCGCGACACTGCGCGCCGCCGGCCAGGTCCGCAAGGAAGCGGCGCGCCATCCGGAAGCGAAGTGGTGCGGCGAACTCGCCGGGATGGCACAGGTCTCGCTGATCGGCTACGCCGTCGGCGGCGCCTTCCTGAGCCTTGCCTACTTCGACCTGCCCTACGACATCATCGTCATGGTGATGGTCACCCACACCTGGGTGCGTTCGAAGGCCTGGGAGCGCGAGCCGGCCGATCTGCCCGGATGGCGGACCGTGCCCGGCCTGGCCTCGAGCGCTGCCGGACACTGACCATGTTCAGGACGGTGTTCGAACGGCTTTCGCCCGGTGGCGCCCGGGCCCGACTGTCGGTGCTGATCTTCCATCGGGTGCTGCCCGCCGCAGACCCACTCTTTCCCGAGGAGATGGATGCCCCGCGCTTCGACACCCTCTGCGGCTGGCTGCGCACCTGGTTCAACGTGCTGCCGCTCGACGAGGCGGTCACGCGCCTGACCGACGGCAGCCTGCCGGCGCGGTCGCTCGCGATCACCTTCGACGACGGCTATCGCGACAACCACGATGTCGCGTTGCCGATCCTGCGGCAGCACGGCCTCACGGCGACGTTCTTCGTCGCGACCGGCTTTCTCGATGGCGGCCGCATGTGGAACGACAGCCTCGTCGAGGCGATCCGCCGAACCGACCGGGCGTCGATCGACGTGGCCGGTCTGCCGGGCGGCGAACTGCTGCCGGCGCCCGGGCGACTCGCGCTCGACAGCCTGGAGAGTCGGCAACGCGCAATCCATGATCTGCTGCCGCGGGTCAAGTACCTCGCGCCCGACGTGCGCCAGGGCTTCGTCGACAGCCTCGTTGCGGCGCTCGACGCCCGCGACGGCGTCGAACTCATGATGTCGACCGCGCAGGTCCGCGCGTTGCGCAAGGCCGGCATGCAGGTCGGTGCGCATACGGTGTCGCACCCGATCCTCGCCCGTCTCGACGCAGCGGCCGCGACCGAGGAGCTCACCGCCAGCCGGGCGACGCTCGAAGCGATGCTCGACGAGCCGGTCACCCTGTTCGCCTATCCGAACGGCAAGCCCGGGGACGACTACTCGCCAGGCACCGTCGATCTGGTTCGCCGTGCCGGCTTCAAGGCGGCCGTCTCGACGGCCTGGGGCGCGGCGCGGCGGAACGACGATACCTGGCAACTCCCCCGTTTCACGCCGTGGGATCGCTCGCGCCTCGCCTTCGGCGCGCGCCTCGCGTCGAACCTGCGGCGGGCGCCGACCGCTCTGTTTGCCAGCGCGCGCTGAGCGGCGGGTCTTGCCGAGGCAACTCAGCTGGCGGATCCGAAGCGCGACGTGCCGGCGCCTTGTCCCTGCAGCCACTGCTCCAGCATCATCAAGATCCAGACCATCTCGCCGTAATAGCCGGGGTGGGAAGGAAGGTCGGTCTCGAGCAGCTGTCGCACGAACGCGGGCCGCACGATGCCGCGGGTGGCCAGGCTGTTCACGGAATCGAAGGCAAGTGTCCGGAGCCCGGGATCCCGGGTGAGCCAGACGCCGAAGGGCAGACCGAAGCCTTGCTTCTTCTTCGTCAGGATGTCGTCCGGCAGGAAGCCGCGAAGCGCCTCCTTGAAGAACCAGCGCAGCTTGAGGCCGTTCAACTTGTAGTGATCGGGCAGCCGCATCGAAAAGGCGAGCAGGTCCGGGTCGAGCATCGGAAAGCCGACGTCGACCTGCGCCAGCGCGGCGGTGCCGCACACCTTGGGCAGGTCGGCTTCGGCCAACGTGAAGCGCCAGTCGTAGGCCAGCATGCGATTGAGCCGGCTTCCGGGCACTGCCTCCCAGACCGACTGCTGCAGGCGCAGCGGCTCGCCCGTCTCGACCTGCTCCAGAAAGCCTGCCTGGAAGACCTGCGCGACCTCCGATCGCAGCAGCAGGTTGTACATCTGCATCCGGTCCGGCATGGGAACCCGCGCCTGCTCGACATAGCTTGCACCCTTGCGGAGCAGCGGCAGGCGGCCGGCGACCGAGCCGAGCGCCAGCGGCTCGATCACCTTCGCCCGCAGCGTGCCGGGCAGGTGGTCGTACCAGCCGAAGATGCGCTGCTTCGCATAACGGGCGTTGCCGCCGAAGAGCTCGTCGCCGCCGTCGCCGGCGAGCAGGCGGTTCACGCCGTCCTCGCGGGCCATCTTCGCGCAGAAGTAGGCCGGTAACGCCGAGGAATTGCCGAACGGCTGGTCGTAGTGGCGGGCGACCGTCGGGATGCGGGCCACGAGGTCCTGCGGGGTGACGTAGTACTCGTGGTGCTCGGTGCCGAAATGCCTGGCGGCGAGGCGGGCGTAGGCCATCTCGTCGTAGCCTTCGGCGTCGAAGCCGATCGAGTAGGTGGCAGCCGCCGTGCCGGTGGCGCGGCCGATCATTCCGGCGACGGTCGAGCTGTCGGTGCCGCCGCTCAGGAAGCAGGCCGGCTTGCCGTCACCGAGTTGGGCGGCGACGCCGCGTTCGAGCAGCGTCCTGAATTCCTGGGCGAGCCCGTCGAAGTCCGGGCGCGCCGGTTCGGTGAACGCGGGTGTCCAGTAGCGGGCGACCGTCAGCTGTCCGTTCTCGAAGGTCACGCAGTGGCCGGCCTCGACCCGGTGCACGCCCTTGAAGATGGTGCGCGGCGAGGGGATCACATGGAAGTAGAGATAGTCGAAGATCGCCTGCGGATCGATCTCGGCCTTCGGCGCGATCGCCGCGAGTTCGTCGGCCCTGGCGGCGGCGTGCAGTCGTCCGTCGACGACGCGGTAGCACAGGCTGAAGACGGCGAATCGGTCGACGGCGAGAAAGGCCCGGCCGTCCGTACCGACGAGCGCCACCGCGAAATCGCCGTCGATGCCCGCGGCGGCCTGCGCCGCCCCGCCGGTCAAGGCGTCGCGCCAGGCGGCCTCCGCACCATCGGACTCGGCCAGGCGCGCGAGGCGCGGGTCGGTGAACCGGGGTCGGCCGTGCAGCAGGGTCGTCGAGGTTGCCGGCAGGCGGGGAGCAGGTTGACGAAGGAGCGCTTCGGGGACTTGCAGTTCGTTCATTCGGCCCTTCCGTGGATCAGCGTTGCCGAGAAGCGCACGAGGTTGTTCAGATTGGCCTTGAGCTGCGTCTTGAACGAGTACTCCGGCAAGCTGGACGGTGCCGCGCGCATCGCCGCATAACGCTCGAGATAGCTGTGCTTGAGCAGGCGCAGGTCATAGCGCTGCTCGGCAATGGCTCGCCCGCGGCGGCCGATCTCGGCGAACCGATGCCGGTCGAATCCTGCGAGCACCCCGCTCAGCGCGCCTGGCGCGGCCATGTCGATGAAAATGCCCTCGCGGACGATCTCGCGCTGGTTCGGATGCTGCGTGCAGATCACCGGCAGGCCCATGGCCATCGCCTCGAGGTAGACGATGCCGAAGGTCTCGAACAGCGACCCGAGCACGAAGACGTCCGCGGCCGCATAGGCGTTCGGCAAGGCGTCGTTGGACATGCGGGTGATGACGATCCGCCCGGGCATGAGGTCGTGGGCCAGGGCGCGCAGGGCGGGTGTCTCCGGATGCTCCTGGCCGACGAGGACGAGATGGGCGTGCGGCACACCGGCGACTTCCCGGATCACATGGTCCATCCGCTTGTGACTGGCGGACAGGGCGCCCACGCTGATCACGACCAGCGCGTCCGCCGGGATGCCGTGGGTCTGCCTGAAGTCGGAGGCGATGCCGGGCCGGAAGCGCTCCACATCGACGCCGTGCGGAATCAGGAAGGCCTTGTGGCGGGCGCTGAAACGCAGATTGCGCTCGGTGTGTTCCTGAACGAAGTCGCAGGCCGGCAGATCTCTCGCGGGAATCGCGCCGCCGTTGGAGAAAACGATCTTCGGCGTGCGCGCGAAAAGGTGGCGCTCGGCGTGGACGATCTCGGCAACCTCCCTCTCCAAGCAGTGGACGATGTCGAAACCGCCCTCGATCAGCCGGCCGAGCGCGGCGTAGGCGAAGGTCACCGCTTCGATCCTGCAGCGTTCCTCTTCCTGGGCCGCGCCGGCCCATTTCGGCGAGACCGCGACATGCACCCGGGCCAGCGAGGCGGCATTGCGGCTCAGGCTCTCGACGACCGTCTCGCGGGGTGTGGCGTCACCGCCGCCCTTGAAGAGGGTGATGTCGATATCGTCGCGCAGCAGATCGAAGAGACCGCGCGCGAAGACCTCGTGGCCGCGATCGATGCGGCCGAGCCCGGCGCAGCAGAGGGCGACCTTCATGCGGTCCGCGGCGTCGCGAGCGCCCGGGTCCGGCCCGCGGGCAGTCGCAGCGTCGTGGCAGGGAGCGTTCGCATCGGCGTCATGGGTGCGGGATTGTGCCGCCGACCTCGCCGGCTGCCCGGATGCGTCGCTGACCCGTCAGTGACATTTTTGGCGCCGGGAAGCGCATGGCCATGCCTGGAAAACCACGGCGGCGAAATCTCTCATCGCCACGTGAAGCCGGTCACGGCCCCGCGGCCCGGTGGCGCCGACGCCCCTCGTGGGGATGACACAATTCTCTCTTCCGGTCCGCCGGGCGCCTGGCGCGGTGCGACGCGATGGGCCGATCTGCCGCCTTGCGTCGCCGTTGCGCCTTCATGTCCGCACCTGAATTCATCACCGTCGTCATCCCTTGCTACAACGCCGAGCCCTACGTGGCCGCCGCGGTGGAGTCGGTGTTGCGGCAGCGCGGCCCGACGTTCGAGATCATCGTCGTCGACGACGGCTCTTCCGACGGCTCGGCGCGACTCGTCGAGGAACGTTTCCCGCAGGTGAGGTTGCTGCGGCAGTCCAACCAGGGCGTGGCTGCGGCGCGGAATCACGGCATCCGGGAGGCGCGTGGCGACTGGATCGCGTTCCTCGATGCCGATGACCTCTGGATCGAAGGCAAGCTGCAGGCGCAGTGCAAGCTGCTGCAGTCGCGGCCCGACTGCCGCCTGTGCTACACCGCCTGGCACGTCTGGCCGAGCGACGGGCCGGCCCCTTCGCCGAGCTTTCTTCGGGCGGCCCGGGCTCAGGGACGCAATCCGGCGCGATGGGCCGGCCCGTCCGGCTGGATCTACCGTGACTTGCTCAGAGAGTGCGCCGTCTGGTCATCGAGCGTGCTGGTGCAGCGATCGCTGCTCGACGCCCTCGGCGGCTTCGACACCGGCCTGCGCATCGGCGAGGACTGGGACCTTTGGCTGCGCGCCTCCCGCGAGACGCCGATCCTGCGGGTGCCCGAGCCGTTCGCGTTCTACCGCATGCATCCCGAGAGCCTCACGCGGCGTCCCCCGGATCGCAACTACAAGCACCTCGTCATCTCGCGCGCGCTCTCGCGCTGGGGCTACGACTCGCCGGATGGATCGAGCGCGGACAAGACCGTGGTCAATCGCGAGCTGGCGCTCAGCTGGGCCGATTTCGCAGGGGCTCACCTGCAAGCCGGGAACCTGGCCGAAGCGCGCCGCGGAGCGCTCATGGCCCTGCGCACCGACAGCGCGAGCCTGCCCGGCTGGAAGCTGCTCGCCAAGAGCTGGGCCCGGTCGTTGGGGGCGTTGCCGCATGCGCGTGCCTGATCGTCCGGCATCTCGGTCGCGATGAAGCCTTCCGACTCGGCGGGGCGACGGCCCCGAACGCTCGTTCGCGACTCGCTCGTCCTGAGCGGCCACGACATCGGATCGCGTGTCGTCAGCGGTGCGACCTTCCAGTTCATGGGCGTGGCGCTCAGGATCCTGATCACGGTCGCGTCGATGGCGTCGCTGGCGCGGCTGCTGTCGCCGGCGGACTTCGGCTACATCGCGATGGCGACCGTCGTGACCGAGCTGGCCGGGCTCTTCGGCAACTTCGGCTTCACCAACGTGCTGATCCAGAAGCGCCGCATCAGCCGGCTGCAGATCGACACCGTCTTCTGGGCGTCGCTCTTTCTCGGCCTGCTGCTCACCGCCGCGGTGTTCGGTGCGTCGTTCTTCGCAGGCGTGCTGTTCGCCGATGGCAGGGTCGGCCAATTGCTGCGGGTGATGAGCTGGACGTTCGCGATCGGCAGCCTCTCCACGGTGCCGTGGGTCGTGCTGGCCCGCCTGCTGAGGTTTCGAACCGAGTTCTGGCTGCAGATCCTCACCGTCGCCTCGCGGTCGCTCGTCGCGGTGCTTTGCGCGCTGGCGGGCTTCGGGCTCTGGAGCCTGGTCGTCGGCGCGATGTTCGGTCTGGTCCTGAACGCGGTGCTCGGTTTCATCGCCGTACCGTACAAGCCTCGCCTGCGCTTTCACTGGAAGTACCTCACCTCCACCTGGCGGACCAGCGGCAGCTACTTCGGCGGCGGTCTGCTCTACTACGTCAACACCAGCCTCGACGTGTTCCTGATCGGCCGCTATCTCGGCGCGACGCCGCTCGGCTACTACCAGAACGCACGTTCGCTGACGGACGAAATCCGGGCCCGCCTCGCCATGCCGCTGCAGCATGTGCTCTTCCCGGCCTTCGCGGCAATCCAGAACGACCGCGAGCGCTTCGGCATCCTGGTGCGGCGCAGCGGCCGGACTCTCGCCGCGATCGTCTTCCCGATCGGCTTCGGCGTCTCCGCCTGCGCGGCCGACCTGGTCCCGGTGCTCTACGGCAGCCAGTGGTCGCCGATGATTCCCGTGATGACGATGTTCGGCATCAGCACTTCGCTGCGTGCGGCCACGGCCATGAGCTCGCCGCTGTTCAACGCGACCGATCAGGTGGCGTTGTCGCTCAGGTACAGCGTGGTGGGCACGGTGCTGATGGTCGGCGGCATCGCCGCGGCGATTCCGTACGGGGTCAACGCGGTCGCGATGACCGTGGCGGTCACCTCGCTCTATTCGCTGGTGGCTTTCCACGCCGCATTTCGTCTCATCGGCCTCGGGGTTCGCGACCTGTGGGAGGTGTTGGGCCCTCCGGCGGTCGCGTCACTGGTGATGTGGCCGGCGATCGCCGCTTCGCGTGCGTGGGCGCTCGGTCACACCACGAGCCCCGGGATGCTGCTCTTGTGCGACGTGCTCGTCGGCAGCGCGGTGTACCTGGTCGCGCTTCATCTCATCTCCCGCCAGTACCTTCTCGATTTCCACGACTTTTTCGGGCATCTGCTGCAACGGCGCGGGCAGAGTCCTTCGTGAAACCCCGCCATTGACGACATTGGCTCCATGACAGCGTTTGCCCTGATCGCGACCCTCGGTGCAGCCGACCGGCTCGAGCCGTCGCTCGTGTCGCTTGCCCGGGCGGGCGGCGACTGGACGCTCGACGTCGTGATCGCCCGGCATGGTCGTGGGCAACCCGCTGAACCGGACACCAGGGCCGAGCAGCCGGGCGTGCAGTGGCTGGCCCCGACGTTCGACTCGGTGACCGAGGCGCGCACGGCGGCCGCCCTGGCGAGCACCGCAGAATGGATCGCGTTCGTCGATGCCTCCGAACCGCTTGACGAGCTGCGCCTCGATCGGATCGCTGCGCT